>JAYSZC010000426.1:0-1757 GCA_043738235.1 Lewinellaceae bacterium
GACGAATGACCGCGTTCAGGTTTATATTATTGATATTGTTTTCCAAATTGCCGGTATTTCCCCAGATAATACAGTTGTTCAGCGTTAAACTGTCACCGTTATTTCGGATAGCGCCTCCCCAGTTGGCGTCATTTTTTGAAAAGGAGCAGTTTGTCCAGGTCGCATTGCCCGTTTCGATATACATGGCGCCTCCAAAGGTGCCTGCGTTGTTAGTAAAGGAACAGTTTATCCAGCTCGGGTTACCCTGTACATTACGCGCGGCGCCTCCGAAACCAGCGTTGTTATCATCAAAAAGACAGTTCACAAACGATGGGTTGGCTTCGTCGGTACCGATTGAAATTTCCTCGTTACTCACTGCCCCGCCGAAGCTTCCAACATTGTGCAAAAAAGAACATCGGAGAAATTTCGGGCTGGCTATTGCACCGCCGGCGCTCGCATAGATGGCAACTCCCCCTGCCTGACTCCCTCTGTTGTATTGAAATGTACAATTAAATACAGTGGGGCTTGCGCCGCCGTTGAGATGCGCTCTGAGGCACATCCCGCCACCCTGATGATCTGCATAATTACCTGTAACTGTACAATTTGCCAATACAGGGTTGGTTCTAACCTGGGTATTCTCTCCATTCAAATAAATACCCGCACCATTTCGGGATTCATCAAAAACATTGCCGTCAGCACGCCCGGCAGTGATGGTAAAGCCGTCGAGTCGCATGGTAGAGTCCACATTTTCAATCCAGAGCACATGGTAGGAATTGCTGCCTTTGACCTGGTTGGTTTGTTCTGTTATGCCGTTTCCCTCGGGATCCAGATCGTTGCCCTCTAGGTCCCCGCTCAATACGGTCGGGTTATTCTGGAAATTGCGTTGAGAAAGCATCGCCTCTGTTCCGTTAAACCCGCCGTAAATGGCTAAATTTTTACTGATATAAAAGGTTTTGTAGCGGTCTGAAGTATCTCCGGTAAAATGTTGTGTGGGTTTGTACACGCCCCTTGCCACCCAAACCTGGAAACCGGGCGGAGCGGCGTCTATGGCGTCCTGCAGCTTGTTGAAAGCGTCCGCCCAGGAACTGCCGTTATTGGCGCCGGTTGCAGCGTGGTTTACGTATCGAATACCTATTACCGTGCTTCCACCCACTGTCACTGAATCTGTTATTGTGGTAGAACCGCAGGCGTTGAAGGCCGTCAAAGTCACTACATAGGTGCCACTTTCGAGATAACTATGATTTGGGCTGTATACCGTGCTTGTGCTACCATCTCCAAAATCCCAGGAGGCGGTCGTGATGCCGGCGGTCGTATTCATAAATGATGCCTCATTTCCATTTGTTGTGTATGTAAAATCTGCCGGCGGAGTAGTAATTACAGTAACAATATCCGTCGCCGTATAGGTACTTGTGCCCAGGGAATTGCTGACGGTCAAGGTGACAGAATAGGCGCCCGGTTCATAGTACACTACAATTGGGTTTCTTTCGGATGAGGTGGCAGGCGTACCGCCCGGAAATGACCATTGCCAGGTACTTGGATTTCCCGCAGAGACTTCATTGAAATGCACGCTGCGGGGATGGCAGCCGTATGCAAAATTTGCGTTGAAGTTGGCGGTTGGCGGCAGGGAATCCGTCAGACGCAGCAAAACCAGATCATTTTCTTCCATGCTGTTTTCATAGTACCCCACGGCAAGGATATCTCCATTGGGCTGGACGAGTACTTTGTGCAGTTCTTCATCCAGGCCAATCGAATTCGAGAAAAAACCAGTTGGTCTGAAC
>JAYSZC010000427.1:0-4258 GCA_043738235.1 Lewinellaceae bacterium
ATATCCGGCGCAAGCAAAACTACTGAAGCGATATTGGTCAGTGGCCCCAGCGTCAAAACGTGCAACTGTTCACCAGGCGCCGTTTTTCTGGCTGCCGCGATGATGGCCTGGGCTGCGGGTGAGTCATTCGCCTTTAACCCTCCCCATGCCCAGCCGACCTGCCGGTCCGAGCCGATGGGGTGGGGGATGTCCAGCCGGTTTAGTATTTGTAAAATCTCTTCGTTGAGTCGCTGACTTTCCACGACGGGTTTCAGCGTTTTGGCATCGTAGGCATTCCATTTTTCAAAAACCAGCAAGTCGGCATTGTTAAAATGCGCCGAACTCAACCCTACCAGATCGACAGAAGTATCTTTTACCAATCGCACGATGGCATAGAGATCGTCCATTTCATTGCCAGTGTCAGCATCGAGAAAGACTTTTTGCTTTTGAGCGAAGGTGGCGGTAGCGAGTGCGAGGAAGAATAAGAAGGTGGCCGTTTTTCGGATACCGGGTCGGATGGTGCTGGTTGATGCCATAATTTGAAATTGACGGGTTGAAGAGCTGGCATCAAATATAGGCGATATGTGTAGGTTTAAATAGGGATTGTATTAAAAGTCCGGATTGAAAATTTATAACGAAATATTTTTTTGATCCTTATGAGACAACTTAATTCATAAAAAAAGCCGCGAAAGAGTAGAAAAACTCTTTCGCGGCTACTCAAATGAATGCCTGAATATAAAGGAGATTATGCCTTGGCGGCAGAAATCACCACATTCAGATCAAACTCGTCGTAAATCGTTTTGTCGCCGAGGTTTTCAAAGAAATTGCCGGAGCGATATTGGATGTCAAAATTAGTACGGTCGATTTTAATGAATGCTTCGCCCGTTGCTTTGCCGTCGACCACATTCAGTGTGGCGTCGAATTTTATTTCTTTGGTAATGCCTTTGATGCTCAGGTTACCGGTAACGCGGTAATTGCCCGGCGTACCGCGGGAAGCCACTTTGGTAATGACAAAAGTAGAGGTCGGATTTTTGGCAGCGCTGAAGAAATCGTCGGATTTCAGGTGGCCTTCCAGTTTGCCGGCCATGTCGCCTTGCATGTCAAGTACTTTGATGGTGGTCATATCCATGTCGAATGAACCGCCGGTGAGTTTACCGTCGGTAAACTGGAACGCGCCGGATTTCAGATTGACGGAACCATTGTGCTGGCCGGTTACCTTGTAGGCTTTCCAGTTGACGATGCTGGCGCTGGTGTCTACTTTATAGTTGTCAGCCACGCCGGCGACAAAAGATAAGCCTATCAGGCTACCGAAAACTAAAAATGCTGCGAATGCGGCTTGGATGTTTTTCATGTTGATAATAGAATGTTGAAAGTTGAAAATGTGTGTTTTTGTGTTTACGTGTTTTGGTGGTGGAAGGGCGCGTAAGAGACGAGTCCATCTACCCACTAAAAGCATCTGAGAATGAATAATTTTTCGTAATCAGGTACAAAGGAAACGCTTGCTGTCCAGACCTTGGAAAGGGTGTAGATCAACACCCCGAATGTGGCGATAATCAGGACTATTTCAGTACTTGCACTTGCCCTTTGTTTAATCGCCCTTTGCCTTTTCCCTAAAATTCACCACCCCCGTCTCCATCGCGCTCACGCGGCTGTTCTTTTTCTTTTTGGCGGTTTAGGCGATAACTGAAGGTCAGGGTTGCCTGCCGGGCGCGCCACTGGAAGGAACCTTCGGTATAAAAGTCGACGCCCTGTGTAACATAACGGCGGCGGCGTGTATTAAAAACGTCGTTGACGCTGAACGTGAGCGTCCCGTTGTTGCCCAAAATATCTGTGGAAATGCCGAGATCGGCGTGGTACATGGCTTTTTCCTTGCCCTGCGGGTTCAAACGCGGGGCGCGGTAGTTGAAGGTGGTCTGAACATTCACTTTTTTCCACAAATCTACGCGGGATGAAATACGGCCGAACCAGGTATAGGTATCTGCGTTAAAATCCTGGCCTTCGTAAGCGCCTTCCGTGATCGAGCGGAAAAAATTGAGGTTGCCGTTCAATTGCCAGTTGGAAAAAGGCTCATAACTGCCTGTGAAGGACATGCCGTAGTCGTTCCGGGTAGCAAGGTTGACCGGGCGTGTGAAAGCGCTGGTATCGGATACCTGCGTGCGGATGCGTTCGACTACATCCATCGTATGCCGGTAAAAGATGGCAGAGTTTAGGGAGCCTTTTTCCCAACGCTTGAGGTGGCCGATTTCATACGCGTCGGTGTATTCCGGTTGCAGGTTGGGGTTTCCGCTCCAGAAGTTGCGGGAATCCGAGTAGGTGAAAAACGGATTCAGATCCCAGAATTGCGGACGGCGGATGCGGCGGCTGTAACTGATCTGCATGCTGTTTTCCCGGGGCAATTCGTAACCGACATGCGCACTGGGGAAAAGGTTGGCGTACAAAGGCCGGTCGTTGACCTCGTTGGTTTGCAGCAGTTCCGTTTTGACATCGGCTAATTCGGATCGCAGACCTGCCTGCCAGGAAATTTTGCTGACTTTATTACCCAAAATGGCATAGGCCGCGTAAATATTTTCCGTGTACACCATATTGTTGCTCAATCCGGCAAGGGTCGACCAGTTGTTGTCCAAAAATGATTCGACCAAATAATCGTTGCGAATATCGCGGAATCCCCCGCGATAACCCAGTTCAAATTTGCCTTCCTGTCCGAAAGGATGTACGTAATCCAATTGCGTGATCACATTGCGTTCGCTCTCCCTGTTGTCGGAGCGTTGCAGCAGATCGGCCTGCCCCGAAGGATTGCCGTCTGAAGCAAGGAATTGTTCGCGCAAATCGGAGCGTCCACTTTCGGTATTGTCCTGATACTGGACATCGGCGCTGAAGGTATGCCCTTCGCGTTGAAAAGTCTTTTTATAATTCAGGGAATATTCCATGTTCGGCTCTTTCTCCGTCTGCTCGTCTGTGCGTCGTGAACTTCCGTCGGGGTTGTTCAGGTTGCCGATAAAATCGCGGTAAAGGATCGTATTGCTATTGTCGTCCAGGGAATAACGCCAAGAAAGCGCCGTTGTGAGCACATCTTTGGGCGTCAGGTAATAATCCGCTCCAAAGCGAAAGTTATTGGACAGTCCGCCGCGCAGCCGGTTGCTTGTCAGGTCAGTGATCAGCAATTGAGTGCCGTCGTTGTATTCCTGGTATTGGGCGCCTGCGCCGGGGCCTTTGCGGTACCGGACGCCGTAGTTGCTGAAAAAATTAAACTTTTCGCGGCGCATATTGATGTTGATTGCGGCGCCATAGTTGTCGGGTTGCCCTACGGTGAGGTCGAAAGAGCCGTTGATTCCACGTTTTTGTTCTTTTTTCAAAACAATATTGATGACGCCAGCCATACCTTCCGCTTCATAACGCGCAGAAGGATTGGTGATAACTTCCACCCGGTCGATCATATTGGCAGGCAACTGGCTTAATCCATTGGAGCCGAAACTGACCAAACCCGAAGGTTTGCCGTCGATCAGAATCCGTACGTTTTCGCTGCCGCGGAGGCTTACATTTCCCTCCACATCGACGGTTACCGAAGGCACGTTGTCGAGAATGTCGGCAGCCGAACCGCCTTTATTGGCCAGGTCTTTACCTACATTAAACACTTGTTTGTCCAAGCCGAACTGTACCTGGCTTTTTTCGGCGCTGATGATGACTTCATCCAGCAAACTGGAATTGGGTTCGAGTAAGATCATTCCCAGGTCGAGGATGGCGCCGGAGGATGCGAGTTGTATATTGCCCTGAAATCCGGTTTTATAGGACAAAAATTGCCCGCGCAGGAAGTATACGCCGGGTTTTGCCAACAGCGTAAAACTGCCCAGCTCATCTGTAATGCTGCCTGTTACCACGCTGCTGTCGGGCAAGGCAAAAAGTGTGACTGTCGCAAATGCCAGCGGCGTTTTGGTAGCGGCATCTGCCAGGATGCCTTTCAGCAGTCGTTTTTCGGGTATTGGGTTGCCGTTACTTTCTTCAATTTGAGCGGAAAGCAAAACGGGCAGGAGTAATAAAACCGGCAGGAGGGTGGTACGGATAAATCTCATTGTATCAATTAATATTAACGTATAAAAACCGCCGCAAAGGAAACGACCTCTGACGTCTTGAAATGTTAGAGTAGATAAAAACGGGAATTCAGATGGCGAAAATCAGGAAAATGAAGTGAGAAATAGATAAGAGTAATGGAACACGGATGAGAGGGATTAGACACGGATGAAGGAGGGCATCTAGTGTATTGACGGGGTGACTCGAAGTCACC
>JAYSZC010000428.1:0-4254 GCA_043738235.1 Lewinellaceae bacterium
AATGATGAATGATGAATGATGAATGATGAATGATGAATGATGAATGATGAATGATGAATGATGAATGATGAATGATGAATGATGAATGATGAAAAAAATTCTAATTCATTACAAATCAATACTTTAAAAGAAGTTTAAAATTCACTTTACCTGTCAGGCTGAAATATTCATCGTTCATCATTCATCATTCATCATTAAGATTCATCATTCCTAAAACAGGTATCCAAACACTTTCCGTTTCTGCTTCGCCGTATTCGCCGTTTTTTTGACAAAAACAGGTTCGCTGCTATAACTTTCCACATTCGGGCGATTGAAAGCCGTCACCACGTAGGTATAGTATTCACCTTCTATTGCCGTCTGATCCTCAAAGGCCCATTTTTCTGCATCAGCGTTAAATGCCGTCGTAGCGAGGAGGTTACGCGGATTGCGAAAGTCACCGACCGTCTCCCCCTGAAAACGGTAGATTGCAAAATAATACGGCATTTGTTCGGCAGAAATCACATCGCAAATATTCCAGGCTAATTTAACAGAGCTGGCCGAACCCTCTACCCGGCAAATCTGGGGCGTGGCGGGTGGTATTTTGGAAAGCGAAGCAGATGGAGGTACCAGCGACGGCGTTTTAAACAGGTTGCTTATCAGAGAGTCCTGCACCCCCAGGGGGTTGCGCAGGAGCGGTCTGACGGAAAAGAAAAGGCTGCCGTTTACATTCGGATTGCTGCGATTGAGCGTAATCTGGCGTTTGATTTCATCGGGCCGGCTCCAGTTGACATCGTTCGGGGCGTTGTTGATTTTATACGCCGCATGGCCGATGTACAATTGTTTGCCGTACGTGTTTTTGCTCCACCAGTCGACTAATATTTCGTAATCTGCGGGCACAAAACCGATGCTCCAGTACAACTGCGGGGCCACATAATCGATCCAGCCGTTTTTCATCCAGAGCAGCACGTCGGCATACAGATCGTCGTAGCAGGTCACTCCGGCGCGGGTATCGGAACCCATCAGGGGATCGGTTTCGCGGTTGCGCCAAACGCCGAACGGTCCGACGCCGAATCGCACATACGGTTTTATTTTTTTGATATTGGTCGACACCCCTGCAATCAAACGGTTCACATTGTCGCGCCGCCAGTCTTCCACGTTTGTAAATCCGCGCGGATCTGCCGCAAACTCGTTGTAGTCGTTCAGCGTTTCGCCGGGTTCTTTATACGGGTAAAAATAGTCGTCGAAATGGATGCCATCCACGTCGTAACGCAGCACAATGTCTTTCACCACATTGACCAAATATTGCTGCACCGAAGGATTGGCCGGATTGAAGTAAAAACGGCGGCCATACCGGAAAAACCACTGCGCTTTACGGTTATCCGGCAAAGAACGCAGCGGATGGTTGGGCGATAAAGCAGCAGTATCGAGATCCAGGGTAGCCCGGTACGGGTTCAGCCAGGCGTGAAATTCCATCCGCCGGGCATGGGCCGACTGAATCATATACTCCATCGGGTCGTATGTTGAATCTGCAGGCGCCACGCCTTGTTGTCCGGTCAGAAACTTGCTCCAGGGCACATTGGGCGATTTGTACATGGCATCGCCCGCAGGTCGAATCTGCACAAAAACAGCATTCATGTTCATGGCTTTCAACACATCGAGCAGGCTGTCGAACTCCATTTTCTGCTGATCTACGGATAAACCCGGCTTGGAGGGCCAGTCGATATTGAAACTCGTAGCGATCCAGGCCCCGCGCATTTCTGCTACAGGTGCGGTCGGCGCACGTTGACTCCAGGCGTTTTGCGTCGTCAGCAAAGCGCCCAAACAGAGATAAAAAATTGGAAATTGAAAAAATTGCTTCATAACACGCTGGTTTTGGGGTAAATGTATGGTATATGGGTGAAAGGTGGATGGGTTTATAGGTTGATAAGTATATGGTTGATGGGTTTATGATAAATGAAGCACGATTTTTTCGGACTTTTGCACGTCCATCCGTTTTGATTGAAAGATTAGCACCCAAGCCGAAAGAGAAGCCCCACAACCATCTCAACAATTTCAACCGTTTCAACATTCTCAACCGCCCAACCTGACTAAGTAGGTGTGCAAATTAGTTTTGGCTAAATTCTTTGTAAATGCTTGAGTATCAACACGGATAACCAATAACTAATAATGGATAACTACTTACTGCCATCTTAACACATGAAATTTCCACATCCTATTTCCGTCATTGAACTCGCAGAGCGCTTTCAGGCGCAAGTCATTGGAGACGCCGCTCTTTCGGCGACCGGTATCAATGAAATCCACAAAGTGGAGCCCGGCGATATCGCTTTTTCTGACGTGAAAAAATATTTTGAAAAAACGCTTTCCAGTTCCGCAACGGTGATCCTGCTCAATGAAGCAGCCGAATGCCCGCCCGGGAAGGTCATTTTAGTCGTCCCACAACCCTTCGAGGCATACGATTCATTGGTGCGCGAATACCGCCCCTTCGAACCGATCACCGAAGCCCTGAGCCGACACGCCGACATTCATCCCACTGTGGTGATCGAGCCGGGCGTGGTCATTGCCAACCATGTCCGCATCGGCGCGTACAGTCATATTCAGGCCAATACTTACATCGGCGAATACACGGAAATCGGCGATTATGTGAGCATCGGGCCGAACTGCACCATCGGTTCCGATGCATTTTATTACAAAAAACAACCCGATGGCTCTTTGCAAAAATGGCGCTCCGGCGGCCGAGTTATCCTGCATGACCGGGTCGACATCGGCGCCGGCTGTACCATCAACAAAGGTGTGAGCGGCGATACCATCATCGGCGAAGGCAGCAAACTCGATTGCCAGATTCATATCGGACACGGCGTGGTGATCGGAAAAAACTGCCTGTTTGCCGCCCAGGTCGGTATCGGCGGCAAAACCATCATCGAAGACAATGTGGTGCTGTACGGACAAGTCGGTATCGCCCAGGCCATTCAAATTGGCAAAGGCGCCATCATACTGGCTACTTCCGGCGTTTCCAAATCGCTGGAAGGCGGCAAAACGTATTTCGGCGCGCCGGCAGAAGAAGTGCGCGACAAGTACAAAGAACTGGCTGCGCTGCGGCAATTGCCGGATTTGATCCGCAAAATGCGGGAGTGATTTGGTTATTGGTTATCCGTTATTAGTTATCAGTGTGGTAATGTTTGGCGGAGGTAAAGATGCGGCCGGGAGATACTTGAGATTGATCATTAAGTTAGGCTAAACAATTGACTATCTGCTTATTAGGCAGCATTTTAAGAGTTTTCAGGAACCCGGTGTTCTTTGTTTGCCAGCCGCAGCGCGGCGGTCATATTTGTAGCCTACAACAAAATAAGAAAAGCGAGGTGCAGCGCACCGATAATATAATATTGCCGGTGCGCTGCACCTCTCAACACATCATTCACCTATTTCTACAAATATGACCGCCGCGCTGCGGCTGGCAAACCAAAAAATGCTTGATTCCTGCAAACTCATAAGACTTCGCCTTAAGAGGCAGATAATCAATTGTTTAGCCTAAGTTATTATTTGCATTAATAACCTATAGCAGGTATCTCCTGGTCGAATCCTTACCCCAACCAATAACGGATAACTGATAACCAACAACTGATAACTGATAACAAAAAAATGCTTCCCGAACTAACCCTCAAAAAACTCCGCCGCATCGGCCAGGCGCTCAATATGCTGGCCCGCGTGTCGCCGCAACTGGCCGGCAGCGCCGCGTTCCGGCTGTTTTGCAGCCCAAGGAGGCAGCCCATTCCCGCGCAGGATAGAGCATTTTTGACAGCGGCGCACACCGGCAGCATTGAAATAAAAGATTTATCCATCAGCACTTACGCGTGGCAGCCGACAGGTGCGCCCAATGGCCGGAGCGTACTTTTTCTGCACGGCTGGGAATCGCATTCGGCGCGTTGGCGTCAGTATGTCAAGGTGTTTTGCAAAGCGGGTTTTTCCGTGCACGCGCTCGACGCCCCGGCCAGCGGACTATCCGGCGGGCGCATGTTGAACCTGCTGCTGTTCAGCACGGCGGTAAAAAAGTTTATCGAAAAAAACGGAAGCCCTTATGCCATTGTGGGCCATTCACTGGGCGGCGGCGCGGCGGTGATGAGCACCACCCTGTTCGATGCTCCGCGTCCGAAAAAAATGGTTTTGCTCGGCGTTTTTGCTGAAATCAACCGGGTGATCCGTGATTTCGGCAGCATCATCGGCGCAAATGAAACGGTGCTGCGGCAGGTGGACAAGGAAATCGAGCGGCGCAGCGGCATT
>JAYSZC010000429.1:0-1751 GCA_043738235.1 Lewinellaceae bacterium
CAACGGGTTTGCAGCGCCGGAGCGTAGCCCTGGCGCCTTCCAGCACGAGCAACTCGCCACCTTCCACGTCGATTTTCAACATATCTACTTGAAAATCAGGAGGCAACACGTCGTCCAGGCATTCGGTGCGGACGGTAATTAAAGTGTCCGTTTCATTGGGGCGGTCGTACTTGCGTTTCAGCAGGCCACTGTACGAAGGATTGCTGACGACGTAGTTGAAGCCGGCTTCCCCCTGTTTGTCTGAAAGCGCAATATCAAAAATCCGGCACTGTGGGTGCGCGCCGTATTTAGCCTGTAAAGCCTGAAAAAGATCGGGAATCGGCTCAAAACCGTAGTGCATCCCTTGAGGCGCGGCCAGCAGGAACAAATCGAGAATTTCTCCTTTGTGGCAGCCCACATCCAGCGTATTGCTGCCGGGGCGGCATACTTTTCGGATTACCTGGCGGGTGAGGCGGTCGTAGCGCTGATTTTGTGTAAAGGCAAATGGAAGTGCTTTGAGTATTTTTTTGATCGTTTCTTTCACGGTTGAGTCCTGGCTTTAGCAGCCGCAAAATTTGGAATAATGCACGGGAAATGCGGCATTTTTTCAACAGTCCGGTATTTTTTTATCGGGATGCAGGATAACACGCTGATTTGTAGAACCTTTACGTGTATAAAATCCAACTTTTCCTATGCATCCTGTCGACGCCCTGCAACTGCATTTCAACCCCGATCAGATGATTGTGCTGAACATCGCGATGGCATTCCTCATGTTCGGGGTGGCCCTCGATGTGAAGCCCGGCGATTTTCGGAAAGTAGTCGAGTTCCCCAAATCGGTGGCGGTGGGTTTGCTGGCGCAGTACCTGGTTTTTCCACTGCTGACGCTGGGCATCATTTATTTGTTTCGCCCGCCGGTCAGCGTAGCGATGGGTATGGTGCTTGTGAGCATGTGCCCGTCCGGCAACATGACCAATTTTCTGGTGCATTTTGCCCGGGCCAATGTGGCGTTATCGGTTACGCTCAATGCTATTATTATCCTTTCGGCTACAGTCGTGACACCTGCCGGCTTTTTATTCTGGTCGAAGTTTATACCGGATTCTGAGGCATTGCGCCAGTCATTCGAGATCAAATTTTTTGATATGGCGCTGATTATCATTGAATTGATCCTTGCGCCATTGTTGTTCGGCATGTTTTTGAACCGGCGCTACCCGGAAACGATTGCCCGCATCCGTCCCTGGATACAACGTATTTCGCTGCTGATCTTTTTTACCATCCTCGTATTGGCTTTGTTCGGCAACAGCGATAACCTGGGTAATTACCTGGGTTTTGTGTTCCTCCTCGTATTGGTACACAACATAGCCGCGATCTCCAACGGCTACCTGCTTGGACGGATAGCCCGCCTACCCGAACTGGATTGCCGCACCCTGGCTTTCGAATCCGGCGTACACAATACCGCGCTCGGCCTGTTGCTCATCTTCCGGTTTTTCAATGGATTGGGCGGTATGGCGCTCATTGCTGCCTGGTGGGGCATTTGGGATCTGGTGACGGGGCTGGGGCTGGCGGCGTGGTGGCGGAGAAAAGAGGTGAGAGGGTGAGAAGTGAGAAGTGAGAAGTGAGAAGTGAGAAGTGAGAGCGTCCCGCTTGGCCGCCAGATGGGCTTGGCTTGGGCTTTTCAGGCCTGTAATCGTGAGGCGTGAGTAGTGAGTCGTGAGTGGCATGCCGTTAGAAAAGAATCTCATCAATTACAGGCCTGAAACACCATATCCAAAATT
>JAYSZC010000430.1:0-1750 GCA_043738235.1 Lewinellaceae bacterium
CATAATTTTACCCACTTCCTTGTGGTATTCTTCCAGGGTAGTTCCCGGCACCAGCATGGCGCGGGCTTCTTTGAATACCCGCAGCACGGCATTGTACACGGCGCGCTGGCGATCGGTAAAGGCGCCGCTTACCGGGATAGAGCGGGTGAGGTCGGCGTTGTAATTGGCGTATTCAGCGCCAAAGTCCATCAGCAGCACTTCACCGCTCTGACATTGCTGGTTGTTATCTATGTAATGCAGGACGCAGGCATTTTTACCCGAACCGATGATGGGCGTATAGGCATGGCCTGTGGCGCGGTTGCGGATAAATTCGTGGATAATTTCGGCTTCCACTTCATACTCCCAGACGCCGGGTTTGACGAATTCGAGCACCCTGCGAAATGCTTTTTCCGTGATGTCTACGCAGTGCTGGGTCACATCCACTTCCCACTGACTTTTCACGGTCTGTAATTTTTTCAGAATGGGCTGCGTGCGAAGGATGGTATGCGCAGGATAACGCTGCTGGATGCTTCGGGCATAGCGCAAATCGCGGTATTCGACCGGAGAAAGAAAACGATCGTTTTCATTGAGATTCAGGTAAATGCCTTCCGAAAGCAGGATCATTTCGTTGATAACCTGTTCGGCTTCATCGAGAAAATATACTTTTTCGATACCGGAAGCCTGGCAGGCTTCTTCTTTGGTGTATTTGTGCCCTTCCCAAACGGCCAGATGCTCATTGGTGCGCCGGATCACCAGCACTTCCTTATGGCCCTCGCGGGGGCAGTCGGGGAAAAGCAGCAGCATCGTTTCCTCCTGATCGATGCCGGAGAAGTAATACAGGCCGGCATTTTGGCGAAAATTATGGTACGAATCGCCTGTACGGGGCATCTGATCGTTGGCATTGAAGATAGCAAGGGTGTTGGGTTTCATTTCGCGGGCGAAACGCTTGCGGTTGAATTGGAACAGTTCGGGACTGAGGGCCTGGTATTTCATCTTTAGTTATCCGTTATGAGTTATCGGTTATCGGTGGAGGATTTTGATCGCCAAAAATGGGACTTTTACTCCAATGCACGAGCGTTTATCGGCTGAAAAGTTTCGCATTGTCCTTCAACGACCAAGATGAGCCGGGGTACTTCAATATTTTTCCGGCGACATCATTTCAGCCCTGCCCGAAAATACTACTTTTGCCAGTCCTAACTCCTAACTCATAACTATAACTCATAACTGTAAAATGAAATTCCCGGCAAATTGCAAATACACGGAAGACCACGAATGGCTCCGCCTTGAAAGTGGAAACGTCGCCTATGTGGGCATTACGGAATACGCCCAAAGTGAACTGGGCGAATTGGTTTATATCGAAGTGGAAACAGTAGGCGAAACCGTGGAAGCCAATACCATTTTCGGTACGGTGGAAGCCGTTAAAACCACCTCCGACCTGTTTATGCCGGTAACTGCTAAAGTGTTGGAATTCAATGCCGAAGTAGGCGACAGCGGCGATCCGGCATTGGTTAATGAAGACCCTTATGGCAAAGGCTGGATCATTAAAATTGAAGTGGCCAACCCGGCAGATCTGGATGGTCTGATGGATGCGGCGGCGTATGAGAAGATGGTTGTTTGAAAGGAATGATAAACGATGAATGATAAACGATGAATGATGAATGATGAATATTTGACCTGGCAAAGAATTGACCACCGAACAAAAAGAACAAAACAAAAGCAAATCAAAAATCAGAGTTATCGTTGAACACAGTATCCGGGGTGTTAAAATCTG
>JAYSZC010000431.1:0-4242 GCA_043738235.1 Lewinellaceae bacterium
TTGTCTTCCAGCGGGTTTGCCCGCACGATGTAGTGATTGTCCTTGTCCATGAAGCGCCAGACGAAACCGCCGCCCCGGTCGTGCTTGCCTTGTGTGCCTTTCAACCGCACGGTCAATTCCAAGTCTTTGGCACTGATGATATCGTTGACGACGATGTTGAAATGGCTGTTTGGATTGTCACTGCGCAATTGCGCCAGCACCCGATTGCCGCCGTCGTCGCTCACTTTCCAGTCCGTGCCGCCGTCACCGGTGAAATGTTGCGACCAAGCGGCAGGCAGTTGCCCGACCGGCAGGTTTTCAAAATCGAAGCGCCAGACAGCCTGTGGCTGAAGGGTGTCGGGAAATAGCGCCCGTTGGTTGATTTCAGCCTGTTGTTCAGGCGTCAGGGAGGATTGGCGGCTGCCGCAGGCGAGGATGGCAAGCCCGGCGAGCAGCGCAAAAGCGAGTGGAAAAGCATTTTTCATAAGTCAATCATTTTTAAATTTATTCTCCAAAAGTTCTTCTTTCGCCAAAGACCGGAAGGAGTAGGTGAAGGTGAGCAGCGCAGCCCTCGTGTCAATTTTGAAAACCCGACTGAATTCAAAATTCGGGGCAGACAAGCGGGTTCCGCTCTCCTGGGTGTCGAAAATATCCGTTACCGCCAGCCCGAGCCTGCCTTTGCCTTTCCATACTTTTTGCTGAAAACCCAGGTCGAGAAAACAAACTGCCACCCGCTCGCCCTGCGGGATAGCGATGGGCGAAGTGTAATTAGCGGTCAGTTGAATTTTTCCGCCTTCCCAAGGCGTGAAATTGTTGATGAGTTTTGCAAAATACGTCCATTGGTTACGCTGCAAGCCGAGCGTTGGGTCGGTGTTTTGGATGCGCAGGTCGTAGCCGGAAACGTTGAGGTTGACGCTCCAAATCCTGGCGGGATTCCAAGCGACCAATCCCTCCAAACCGAATGTTTCGGCGGTGCCGAAATTCAGGGGCTTCGTGAACGCCACGCCGTTGCTGTCGAGGGTGGTGTAGGGCAAAATCACGTTGGTGGTGCGCCGGTAAAATGCCGTTGCACTGAAACTGCCGTTTTCAAACACATGGTTGTACGCCAGTTCGAGCGAGTGTGCCAGTTCGGGTTTCAGCGCAGGGTTGCCCGCACGGGTATTGAGCGAGTCGGTAATGTCGGTGAACGGTATCAACTGCCCGAAGCTGGGGCGGTTGATACGCCTGCCGTAAGTCAGTTTCAGCATGTCCCGGTTGGCAGCGTATCGAATCAGGTGGGCGGAGGGGAAAAGATTGAAGTAATCATTTTTGAAATGAAGCGGCTGGATTTCCAGGTGGCCGTTGTTCCAGACCTGTTCTGCCCGCAGCCCAACGCCGTACTTCCAGTCAGGTGATTTTTTATCCCCGACCCAAGCGCCGTACTGCAAGTAGGCGGCGTGGATTTGCTCCCTAAAATTGAAAATATCCGTGTTGGAGGGGTCGGTGACGAAGCCGCCGTGCGCCTGGTTCTGCCGCAGGAAGTCGTTGTCCAGAACTCGGAAAATGGATTTGAAACCCGTTTCCACCAGGCTGTTCGTCCCGGCGGGGTGGGCGTAATCAAGCGATAGGTTGCTTAGGCTGGAATTTTCGTAGTTGTGTGTCTTTTGCAAATGCGGGTCACCGGTTTCAGAAAATACTGCGGAAAGTCCCTGCGTGGTGATGAGCGTGTTTTCCCGGTCATTGTCGAATGACGAACTGGCACGGAAGGTCAACGACTGGTCGGGTTTGTTGAATTTTCTGGCATATTCGAGCAAGGTTTCGCCGGTATAAAAACGCCTGATTTCATTGGAATGGCGGCGGTTTCGTCCGGTAAAATCGAGGGCGGCGGTCTCGGTGGTGGTGGTCAGGGTCTCGTTGTTGTCCTCGCCCTGGAACAGCCAGATGGCTTCAAAATTCAGGGTGTTTTTTTCATTGGGCGAAAAGTCAATGTTCAAACGGGCATTTTGATTTTGGATGACTCGCTCGTCGAACCTTCTTTGGGTCAGGTAATACTCGTCGGGCAGGTTGAACTGCACTCGGTCGCCGCTGACCCGGCGGGTGCGGGTGGTGTACCAGTTGTCGTAGGCGATGCCGAAATTCCAGTTTTTGGTTTTGTGGTTCAACAAAAGTGTAGCGTTCAGGCGGTATCGCTCGCCAAAGCCCGCCCCGGCTGCAATTGCGCCGTTGGTGCCCAAATCGGTATTTTTTTTCAGTACCAGATTGATGATGCCGCCCTCTGCATCGGCATCATATTTCGAGGACGGGTTGGTGATGATTTCGATGCGCTCGATGCTGCCGGCGGGGATTTGTTCCAGGTTGGCGGAGCGGTCTGTACCTCCGATGCCCGACACCCTGCTGTTGATGAGCACCAGCGGCGTTTTTCCCCGGAGCGTGATTTCCCCTTCTGCTCCAGTCATTACGCCGGGCATGTTTTTGAGCAAATCGGCTGCCGACCCGCCGATTTGCGTAAGGTTGTCGGAGGCGTTCAGCACAATGCCCTCCTCCGTTTTTTCAATCAGGTTGCGAATGGCGCTCACTTCCACGCCCCGCAAGACGGTTGCGCCTTCTGCCAGCACGATGCCGGGCAGCGCAACCTCCGCTTTGGCTTCGCCGAGGCTTACCGCCTGCCGTTGTCCTTCATACCCGAGGAACTGCACGTTGAGAAAGTAATCGCCAAATGGAATGTTGTTCAATGAAAACTGCCCCAGGCTGTCGGTAATCGTCCCGCTCGTTATGGCGGACGAGTCGGATTTGGGACTGATGAAAACGCCTGCAAATTCAATTGGCTGCCGGTTGATGTCGGTCACGGCGCCGCTTATGTTTCCCAATTGTTGGGCGTACGACATAGCGCAAAACAAGAGTCCGCTTAATGCTGAAAGGTATTTTATTGCTTTAAAAAACGCTTTATTTTTCATAGCTGCATGATTTGATGATAGAGTATGCCAACTATGCCTGAACCGATAATCACAAAGACAACGGTGTATTTCGATTTCACCCGGTACAGTACGAACAGGGAAACAGCGAAAATGACGAGCGACAACCAATCGCCAATCGTTGCCCGGAAAAGTTGAATGGCGGTGACGGCAATCAAACCGATGACGCCGGCGGTAATACCGTCCAGAAAATTGTGCAGCGCCTTGTTTTCAATCACCTTTTCCACCAGATTGTGCCCGATGAGGGTGAAGCAAAATGCGGGTAAGAAAATAGCGATGGTGATGATTACCGCTCCTAACCAACCGCCACCGAAGTATCCGACGAAAGTGGAAAAGATAATCAGCGGGGCAGGTAATATGCCAGACAAGGCGATGCCGTCGAGGAATTGCTCATTGCTCATCCAGCCGTTGTTGAGCACGGCATCATGCTGGATGAATGGAATGACTGTGTAGGCTCCACCGAAAGTCAGCAGCCCGCCTTTGAGTCCTGTCCAAAAGACTGCCAACGGGTTATCGTGGTGAACCACCATATTACCGGGCATCTGGGAAGTGGAGGTAGGCGGGACAAGTAGGTTTCCCAAGGGAAAAACCCATGCGCAGTAGGCAAGCAACAATACTGCAAGGACTGCTGCAAAGGTTTTGCTGTTTTTCATCCAAAGCACGTAAGCGATGCCCACAACTGGCAGCACGATGAAAAAACCGACCCCGCAAAAAGTGGCAATGGCAGACAGAAGGGCAATGGCAAACAATTCCTTGTTCGCAATTGCGTGTTTGCCGATGCGGTGCACCGCCGCAAAAATGAGCGCAATCACCGCCATCTGAAAACCTGCAAAGACCGCCTGCAACACGGGCGATTGGATGCCGACCGACACATAAAACCAGGTCAGTGCCAGCATCAGCAGAAAGCCCGGCAGCATAAACCCTAGCCCGGCCAGAAAACCGCCGAGCCTGCCCCCTGCAATCATGCCGAACCAAACGCACATTTCGTGCGCCTCCGGCCCCGGCAATACCTGATAGACGGCGAGCGCCCGGTTGAAGCGCTCTTTGGTTACCCATTTTTCTTCCTCCACCAGTTCCTGCCGAAGCATGGCGATTTGTGCAACGGGACCGCCCCAGGCGAGGCACCCGAAGCGCAGGAAGCGCCTGAAAATCTGCAACGGCGTTTGGCTGATGTCATCTTGTTTTTCCAAAAATTCCATGTGCTGTTCGATTTAAAGATTAGGGTTCCAGGTATGCCGTTCATCGAAAACGTGCTTCGCCCAACTGTACAGCGCATCGTAGATTTTCATGCCCACTGCCAGCATTTCGTGGT
>JAYSZC010000432.1:0-11436 GCA_043738235.1 Lewinellaceae bacterium
CCATCAAACCTTCCAAACCATCAAACCTTCTTTCAAACCATCAAACCACCACTAACCTTCTTTTTAGGAGATTGTCATTCAACTAATATCACCGGGCTACTTACTTTTGCCCTCTCGCGGATAAACGACCCCGCGAAGGCATCGTATGAAAGTTCACTTTATCCTGCGTTATCACACCCGTATTGGGGAAAATTGTCTCATCAGCTTCGGTCAGGAACAGCCCCAATTGCTGACTTACCTGAATGAAGAACTCTGGCACGGGGTTTTTGAAATAGATAGTAAAAAACACCCCACCCTTTTCTACCAGTATCATTTTCAGGCGAAAAACGGCGACCTGACAAGTGAATGGGAAACAGAAAGGATACTCGATCTTTCTGACAAAACGATGGATTACCAGGAGGTAGTCGATCACTGGAATCCGGCAGGGGCGATCGAAAATACTTTCCTGACACAACCTTTCCAGAATATATTTAACCCTGCGCCGGCTGCCGCTCCGACGCCGGTTGGTAAACAAACCTTCTCCCATATCTTTAAAGTAAAAGCGCCACTGTTGCAGTCCGGCCAGTCCGTATGCCTGCTGGGACATGGCGCTGCCCTCAGGGCCTGGGATACGGCGGCGCCCTTAGTGCTGAAAAGGGACGGCAACTGGTGGACGCTCCGTTTGGATCTCACAGGGGAAGATTTTCCGCTGGGATATAAATACGGTATCTGGGATCAGTCAGACCATCGCTTTCTGGGTTTTGAAACGGGCAGCAACCGAACCCTGTACGCGCCTTCCGCAGGACAGAAAAAACACCTCATTACGTTACACGACGGGTTTATCCGTATGCCCAGCAATACCTGGAAAGGCGCGGGCGTGGCTATTCCGGTTTTTAGCCTGCGCAGCAAAAAAAGTTGGGGTGTCGGGGAATTTACCGATTTGCCTTTACTGGCCGACTGGGCGAAATCGGTCGGCCTGAAAATGATCCAGTTATTGCCCATCAATGATACGACCGCGACGCATACGTGGACGGATTCCTATCCGTATTCCGCTATTTCCGCTTTTGCGCTGCACCCGATTTTCCTGAATGTGGAGCAATTGGCCGGCAAAAAACACGCTCCCTTACTGAAGCCTTATGCAACACAACAAAAAGCCCTGAATGCGCTGGAAACTGTTGATTATGAAGCGGTTTTGCAAATAAAATGGGATATCATCCGCCAGTTGTACGACCTGCTGAAAGCAGACTGGCTGCAAGACAAAGAGTACCAGGCCTATTATGCCGCCAACAAGGACTGGCTGGCGCCTTATGCCGCTTTTTGTTGGCTGCGAGACGTGAACGGCACCGCCGATTTCAACCGGTGGTCGTCGCACTCAGTGTACAAAACCAAAGCGATTGAAAAACTCCTGACGCCCGGCTCCGAACAGTTCGATCAGATCGGGTTGCACCTTTTTGTGCAGTGGCAACTCCACCTGCAACTGAAAGCCGCCACCGACTATTGCCATCAAAAAGGCCTGGCCGTGAAAGGCGATATTCCGATCGGTATTTATCGCCACAGCTGCGATGCCTGGATGGCGCCCGATCTGTACAACATGGATCAGCAGGCCGGCGCTCCGCCCGACGATTTTGCGGAAAAAGGCCAGAACTGGGGTTTCCCAACGTACAACTGGGAAAGGATGAAAAAAGACGGTTTCGCCTGGTGGAAACAACGTTTCGAACAGATGAGCCTCTATTTCGACGCTTTCCGCATCGACCACATCCTGGGCTTTTTCCGAATCTGGAGTATTCCGTTGGATGCGGTGGAGGGTATTCTCGGACAGTTTGTACCCGCTATTCCGGTGACGGAACAGGAACTGCGCGAAGCGGGCATCGGCTTCAGTTACGAGCGCTTCTGCAAACCGTTTATCAATGAAAAAATACTGCTCGATACATTCGGCGCGGATGCGAACTGGATAGCGGAAAATTGCCTGGAAGCCGTGAAAGGCGGCTTCGCACTAATCCCGGCATTCGACACCCAGCGCAAGGTGGAACAATATTTCGATACACAAAAACCGGAAGAGCGCCACCAACGGCTCCGCGAAGGCTTGTTTTCCCTGATTTCCAATGTCATTTTCCTCAGCGACGCGCAGGCCGAAACCGGCAACTGGAAAGGCGCATTCCGGTTCGGCATCGAAAAAACGACTTCTTTCCAGAACCTTCCCCCGGAAATAATGGAGCCGCTGAAGGCTTTGTACATCGACTATTTTTACCACCGGCAGGATGCTTTCTGGCAAAAACAGGCCATGGAAAAACTCCCGGCCCTCAAACGCAGCACCAACATGCTCATCTGCGGGGAAGACCTCGGCATGGTGCCGCACTGTGTGCCCGACGTGATGGAAGAACTGGGTATTTTGAGCCTCGAAATCCAGCGAATGCCGAAAGCCTCCGGCGCTGCTTTTTTTCACCCGAAAGATGCGCCCTACCGCTCAGTGGTGACGCCTTCCACGCATGATATGAGTACCCTCCGCGGCTGGTGGGAGGAAGACCGCAACTTGTCACAGCGTTTTTTTAATGAAATACTCGGCTACCAGGGCACGGCGCCTTATTTCTGCGAGCACTGGGTCAACCGTTCGATCATTCTGCAACATTTCAATTCTCCCGCCATGTGGAGTATTTTCCAGTTGCAGGACCTGCTGGGAAGCGATGAAAAACTCCGCCGGGAAAACCCACACGACGAACGGATCAATATTCCCGCCATCGCCAAACACTACTGGCGCTACCGGATGCATTTCGGCCTGGAGGATTTGATGGCGGCAGAGCGGTTTAACGGCGATTTGAGGAGGATGGTCACCGAGAGTGGCCGATAAGTCCGAAGTCTTCAGTGCGAAGTGCGAAGTCGCGTGTTTAAGGTTGATTGGTTACGGATTTTTGCGAATCAGCGCTGAAACGAAAAGAGACCACTAAAATCGTTCGAATGCTCCCAACTTCCCGAAAGTTTTAGAACTTTCGGGAAGTTTAACATCTATTGAGATGTCGTGAAGAATTGCCCGAGTCAGGCGCTTTTTAACTATTCGCACTTCAGACTACCAACTTTGGATTTTAATACAAAGAAGCCTTTCCTAAACACGCTCCGAACCCGACAATGCCTACCACCAGCCCGCTGAGCAGCATGGCCCTGCCGATGTGCTTCCTAGTGGTAAATAAGAGGATTGCCCCGCCAATGACATTGATGCCGACCTGCAAAACCAGCAGGAAAGCGTCGAAGATCAGACCGGCCAGTCCGGCTTCGCTTCCGCCCTGGTCTATCAGGCCGGAGAGCGTCATATAGATGAGCATAATACCGAAATTGATGAGTACCACTTTGCCCAGCGGCATGGGCGGCTGTGGGTCGAGCGGAGGCAGATCGGGTTGGTCGAGTGGATCAATGTACATGATTAGTTATTAGTTATTGGTTATCAGTGTTGATAATCAGGCATTTACAAAAAAATTGGGTTAATTAATACAAAACCTTCTGTAACTCACTGATTTACATTGCTTTTTGCCCTTTGCAATTTTGCCCCTTTGCTTAAATCCGGGTTTCTGAGTTGTTCCAGGTACGCCCTTTTGGCGGGATCGCGGTAAAACAAATTCATGGTTTCAAAGGGGATAATTTTATCGTCTTCCATACTCACAATATGCACGCATGATTTTTTGATGGCCCGCACATCGAAGTCGTAAGCGTCGATAAAACGCATGATGATGATGCGAAACAGGTTGTCGTAACCAAGTGTAGGCGCGTCGATATGCGGCAGGCAGCACATGATGCTGTGCAGTTTATCCGAAGCGCATTCCACAGAATTGCCGGTGCTGAATAGCTGCACCATGTGGCTGTGGAGGCGTTCGTCCTGTTCGTACACGATGGTGTTGCGCGAGTTGTCGAGCAGATCCTGCGGGTTGAGGTAACGGGTGAGCGGAAATACTTCGCCGTCGATTTTCAGGGCATAAGCCATCGCCAACGCATCGGGATTGCAGGGCACCGGAATAATATCTTCCGGCTGGAAAACGGGCGACTGTTTCAGGATTTCCTGCCGCACTTCCGTGAGCGTGATCCGGTCGGTAGCAGGCTGAAAACCTTCCACCCTGCCGGCGATCTGGGTCGGCTGGAACGTGACGCCCCGCACACATTTTTGTCCGAGGGCAAAAGATAGGATGTCGCCAATCTCCTGGTCGTTCAATCCTTTTTGAAGCGTTACGACCAAAGTAGTCGAAAGATTGACCCGGTTTAGGTTTTCCAAAGCGCGCATCCGCACATCCAGCAGGTTTTCGCCACGCAGGCTTTCCAGCACATGTGGCTGCAGGGAATCGAATTGCAGGTAAATTTCAAAATCGGGCATGTATGTCGCCAGCCGTTCTGCAAACGCAGGGTCTTTGGCGATGCGGATGCCGTTGGTATTCAGCATCAGGTGCCGGATGGGTTTGCGCTTGGCGATGTCGAGGATTTCAAAAAACTGCGGGTGCACAGTCGGTTCTCCGCCGCTGATTTGCACCACATCCGGCTGACCCTCGTTGGCCACCACCAGGTCGAGCATGTGTTCGATTTCCGCCAGGGTGCGGTGCCGTCCGTGGTGCGGCGACGATTCGGCGTAGCAGGTGGGGCAGGCCAGGTTGCAGCGGTCGGTCACTTCCACAATGGTCAGGCAGGAATGCTGCTCGTGGTCGGGGCAAAGTCCGCAGTCGTACGGGCAGCCGAAATGCGTTTTTGTATTGAATTTGAGTGGCATTTCGCTGCGTTTGGCATAGTTCCGGGTGTTCCGGTAATATTCCACATCGGTGGCGATGAGCACTTTTTCGGCGCCGTGTTCGGGGCAGCGTTTCAGCATGTACACCTTGTCGTCCTGGAAAACAATTTTTGTATCCACCCGGCGCAGGCAGCGGGAGCAAAGGGAAAGGGTGAAGTCGTAGTATATGTAAGGGCGATCCATAGTCAAGAGGCAAAGGGGAAGTAGTTATCGGTTATTAGTTATTGGTTATCAGTGTTGATAATCAAGCATTTGCAAAGAATTTAATCAAATTGACGAAGTACTCAGGTGTAATTAGTTATAACTAAATCTTTTGTAACTCACTGATTTACATTGCTTTTTGCCATTTGTTCTTTTGCCCTTTACTTACCTGGGCGATTGTTTTCCGGTAATAAAAAAGACCTGCCAGGCAGGCTAGCTGTATGGTTGATAAGCCGAAGGGAAAAAACCAGGCCGGCTTCAGCCACTCCACAAAGAAACGCCAAAACAGGTAACCGATCATGAAAATTTTAAAGCGCATCCCGTCGGGCAGCGGCCCTTTATTTTCCCAGTACTTTATCAACCCGGCGAGTGCCATCAGCATCGTTATTTCATACAAATTGACAGGGTGCCTGGGTAATCCGTCTCCAAAATCAATGGCCCAGGGCACGCTGGAAGGCAATCCGTGGGTGCCGTCCTGCAGTCCTGCAACATGACAGCCGAGCCGGCCGAGGGCCAGTGCAAAAAGGAGCGGAAACGTCATTATATCCCCGGATGAAACGTGTACGCCGATGATCTTTTTGGTGGTTTCCACGCCGATGAGGCCGCCGAGCAAGCCGCCCACGATCGTTTTATTATTCAGCCAGATCAACCAGTTGAGTTGTGCGAGTTCGGCGGGTCGTTCGAGGACACCCAGCAGGTGGCTGCCGAGAAAAGCGCCTGCGGCTGCGCCTGTAAAAATCTGCCAGCGCTGCTCGTCGCTGATCGGATCCAGGCTGCGGCTGCGTTGCCACACATAGAGTCGGTAGCCGAGCGTGTAGGCCAGCATCTCGAAGAGGAGGTGCGCCGGGATATGGAAAGGGCCGAGATGGATTTCAAGTGGATAATGCATTTTATAAAAAGGCAAAAAGCAAAGGGCAAAGGGCAAAAAAACAAAAGGCAAAGGGCAAAAATAGCTACTCGGTTAAGATTGCCCCTTGCCTTTTGTATTTTGCCTTTTGCTTTTTGCCTTTGTATCATTGCCCCTTGCCTTTTGTATTTTGCCTTTTGCTTTTTGCCTTTGTATCACCGCACCGGCTTCCACTCTTCCGTATACGACCTGCCCCGAAACAGCAGGGAAAGCCCCTCGCGCAGGTAAATCCAACTGATGCCCCAATAGCCGTACTGTCGGAACCGGCGCGGCGAATGTTGCACCCGCAGCTGCCATAAATACGAAATATGGCCTTCCTTACTCAGCCGGTAAAACAGGTTACAATCCTCTCCAGCCACGATTTTTTCGTTGTAACCGCCGATTTTTTCAAACACCCGCCGCCGAACTAACTGGCATTCTCCTTTTGCCAGGTACACGCCTGCCAGAAAAGACAGGCGTATGATCAGATTCATAAAAAGATGATACAGCCGGTCACTCCAGCGCGTTTCTTCCGGGTAAACGCGCAGCGGAACCGTGGCGGCTACTACATCAGGCCGGCGAAACGTTTGCAACACGGCGTCAAAAAAGCGTTGTTTATCCGGGATGTACACATCGGCATCCATGTGAAACAGGATATCGCCGGAAGCTGCGGCAGCGCCGAAGTTGCGGCCGATGGCGATGTTTTGTTTGCCTTGCGCCTGCACCAGTTTAAAGTGCCGGGCGCCATGCCGCGCTTCGTAGCGCCGGACAATTTCAGCCGTGCCATCGGTACTGTTGGCATCCGATACGATGATTTCGAGCGCATACCAATCCAGCCATGTTTCAAACTGCGCCAGCGTCCGGTCGATATACTTGGCTTCGTTTTTGGTGGGGATCACGATGCTGAGTTGTACAGTTGACATATCCTCTAAGAATAGTTTGTGCGCCGAAAATTAGTACATTCCTGCGCAGAACTCCTATTTTAGTAGATTGTCTTTTTCTTAATTTTTTCTTTTTACCACATAGTTCACGATAGTTTTTCAAATTCTTTACCATATAGTTCACAATAGATACTTCACATAGAACACATAAAAATGGGCAGATGTGCTCCTATGTGCTCTATGTGAAGTATCTATTGTGAACTATGTGGTAAAATTATTCTATGTGGTAAATACTTCAGCCCTTTCTTCCAAAATAGGTTTTTTAGCCCGTTTTTTGCGTCCTCATCCCTCACTCCTCATCCCTCACTCCTCATCCCTGTTTTGGCATGAAAGTTCTCAAATTTGGCGGTACTTCCGTAGGCAGCCCGGCTGCCATTCGCAGTTTGATAGATATTTTGAAAGGTTACCACCAACGTGGCGACCGGTTTACAGTTGTTTTTTCGGCATTTTCAAAAGTGACGGATACGCTGCTGGAAATGGCGCAAAAGGCATCGAAAGGAGACAAAGTGTATGTCGATTTGCTGGAAAAAGTGCGCGTCCGGCATTTGGATGCTATCGCTGCGCTGCTGGAGCCGGAACATCGCGCAGCGGTCGAAGCGCATATTCTGGCCAATTTTGAAGCGTTGGGTAATGTGCTGCAGGGCATTTTCCTGCTGCGGGAAGCCTCGGCGCGCTCGCTGGATTTTGTCGTGAGTTTTGGAGAGCGCAATTCGGCAGCCATCATTGCCCATGCTATGAATGGAAACGGGATTCCCACAGAATTTCTGGATACCCGCGAACTGGTGCGCACGGATGCGCATTTTGGCAGCGCTAAAGTGGATTTTGAAGAAACCAACCGACTTGTTTCACAACACTACGCAAGTCACCCGAAAGTGCAGGCCGTCACCGGTTTTATCGGCAGCACAGCCGATGGACTGACCACTACACTCGGGCGCGGCGGTTCGGATTACACGGCAGCCATCATCGGCGCGGCGCTCGATGCGGATGTGATAGAAATCTGGACGGATGTGGACGGGGTGCTGACCGCTGATCCGCGCAGGGTAAAAAAAGCCTTTACCCTGCCCAGCATGACGTATCGGGAAGCCATGGAAATGAGCCACTTCGGGGCCAAGGTGATTTACCCGCCTACCATCCTGCCGGCACTGGCGAAAGGTATCCCGCTACGGATCAGGAACACTTTTAACCCTTCTTTTGAAGGTACGTACATCGGTAAAAACCCGCCGGCCGAAATCCATACCGCCCTGGAAACGGAGAGCGGCTGGGCGGGCGCCATCAAAGGTATTTCCAGCATCAACCAGGTGTGCCTGCTGACCTTGCAGGGCAGCGGTATGTTCGGGGTGCCGGGCATCGCAGCGCGCCTGTTCAACGCCCTGGCACAAGTAGGCGTCAACATCGTGATTATCACACAGGGTTCGAGCGAAAGCAGCATCACGTTTGCGGTGTCGCCTGCCCAGGCCAAATTAGCCCAGAAAGCCGCAGAGAAAGAGTTCGCCTACGAAATCCGGGAAACCCTGATCGAGCCGCTGAAAATTGAAACCGAGCTTTCCGTGGTGGCTATTGTTGGGGAAAATATGCGCTACCGGCCCGGCATTTCGGGTCGCCTTTTTCAGGCATTGGGCAAAAACGGGGTAAATATCGTTGCTATCGCGCAGGGTTCCAGCGAACTGAATATCTCCGTGGTCGTCAATGCCATGTACGAAACCAAAGCGCTGAATGCCATCCACGAGGCATTTTTCCTATCTGATACCAAAACCCTGCACCTCTACATGGTGGGCGTCGGCCTGATTGGCGGCACCCTGCTCCGGCAAATACAATCGCAGGCCGATTTTTTGCGCAAAAAGCGCAACCTCGAAATCAAAGTGATGGGCCTGGCCAACAGCCGCCGCATGGTGCTGACAGAAAACGGCGTGCCCCTGGACGACTGGAAAAATGCGCTCGACGGGGGCGAACCTTTTTCCATGTTGCGTTTTACGGAACAAATGAAAGCCTTCAACCTGCCCAACGCCATTTTTGTGGACAATACCGCCTCCGGTGATGTGGCGGGGTTTTATGAGCAAATCCTGGACGCCAGTATTTCTATTTCGACTCCGAATAAGGTGGCGGCCTCTTCCCCTTATGCGCATTATTTGCGCTTGAAACAATTAGCCAACCAGCGCGGCGTACAATGGCGCTACGAAACCAACGTCGGCGCCGGCCTGCCCATCATCACTACCCTGAACGACCTCATTCACTCCGGCGACCGTATTGTAAAGATTGAAGGCATCCTTTCCGGCACCTTGTCTTTCATTTTCAATACGTTCTGCAATCCCGGGCAGCAGAGCAGTTTTTCCAGCATCGTACGGGAAGCCAAAAAACGCGGGCTGACGGAACCCGATCCGCGCGACGATCTCTCCGGAGCCGATGTGCGCCGCAAGCTGCTCATCCTGTCACGGGAATCGGGTCTGCCACTGGAGTACATCGACATCGAACTGGAGCAGATTTTGCCGGATTCTTGCCTCCAGGCCGCCTCGGTCGATCTGTTTTTTGAAGCGCTGGAAGAATCCGACGGCCATTTCGAAGCCATGCGACAGGCGGCAGCGGCGGATGGCCGCGTGCTTCGGTTTGTCGCTAAATTGGAAGAAGGGAAAGCCGCTATTGTATTGCAGCAATTTGACCAAAATCACCCCTTTTATTTCCTGAGCGGTAGTGATAACATGGTGGTGTTCACCACTGAGCGCTACCGCGAGCGCCCCTTAGTGGTGCGTGGACCCGGCGCTGGCGCGGAAGTAACCGCCGCAGGCGTATTTGCTGAAGTGATCGGCATGAGCGGAATGGGGTAGCGCCGAACAGGGTTCGGCGTTACCTCTTTCTGCACAAAATGCAGAAAGGTTTCAAACATTGCGCACCTTGCATAGCATAAGCAACAAAATTGCCGTATTATTGCAGGCATTTTTAAACAAATGCTGCGAAAAATTTATTATAAACGTTTGATTTTCAGCGAGATATTGCTAAATTGACTCATAGGCCAGTAAGGAGCAGTACACGATAAATAACTATATGCGAAGAGCCATTGACATACTTTCTGCCGGTGAATTACTGGTTGATTTCATCACCGCTGAATTTGTACAAACACTAGATGAAGCCAGCCTTTTTAAACGTATCCCGGGAGGCAGTCCTGCCAACCTGGCTATGAATATGGCCCGCCTCGGCAACAATGCCATCCTGGCGGCTTCTGTCGGCAATGATGATATGGGCGATGTGCTGCGCAACTATGTAGCGAAATTAGGCGTCGATACTACCTACATTGCACAGGTAGACGAACCGACCACCCTCATTTTGGTGACACGTTCGGCAACGGTGTCCAATTTCCAGCCATACCGCGCCGCCGATGCCATGCTCTCCATTCGCCAGTTCCCGTATCAGCGTTTTGAGGAAATCGGCATTTTTCACACCACCTGTTTTGCACTCAGCAAACAACCCTCTCAGCACGTGCTGATGGAAGTGGCCGAAAAAGCAAAACGCGCCGGTTGCCAGTTGAGCATCGACGCCAATTACGCTGAAAAAATATGGCCCGATCGCCGCGAAGCGCAGCGCCTGCTGGCAGAACTCTGCCGCTTGCGTACTTTGGTAAAAGTCAGCGACGTAGATTGGAGCCGCCTGTATGAAGATGAAACCCCGGCCCCGGATGCCGTGATCGATCACTTCCTCAAAATGGGCGCTACGGAAGTGTGTTTTACCCTCGGCGACAAAGGCTGCTGGGTCGGCAACGGCGAAGAACGCCATTTCCTGCCCGCCCGCGAAGTGGAAGTGAAAGATACCACCGGCGCAGGTGATGCCTTCTGGTCGGGATACCTGACCGCCCGCCTCGATGAAAAAAACCTGCTCGAATGCGCTATCGCAGGACGCCGCATGGCCGAATTGAAACTCGCGCATTTCGGCCCCCTGCCCGATAAAGTGGATCGGGCGGCGATTTATGTGGACTTGAATTAAAGGTGTATGGTTTTTGGTGTTTAGTGTTTAGTGTTTGGGGGTGCTTCGCCCAAGCCACACACAGTCGCCGGAAGCGAAGCACCCCTAAACACGAAACACCATACACCAAACACGCACTTTGGCATGGACGATTCCCTACAATTCACCGCCTTTCTGGAAAGTTCCAACAACAAACTCTGGGGCTTTCACTTCCCCGTACCCGATTTGATCGCACAAACTTTTCTGGCAGAGGAGGCCAAACGCGTGGTCTGTACCCTGAATGAAAAAGTCGAGTTTCAGTGCGGCCTGATCCCGAAAGGCAACGGCGCGTATTGCATCATGGTGAATAAAAAAATACGCGAACAACTGGGCCTGAAACCCGGCTCTCCCGCCCGGGTGAACCTCCGCAAGGACGACAGTGAATACGGCCTGCCCATGCCCGAAGAATTAGCCGAAGTGCTGGCCCAGGACGAAGCAGGCAACCGCCTGTTCCACGCCCTCACACCCGGCAAAATCCGCACCCTGCTCTATATCGTCGGTCATGTCAAAAATACGGACGCCCGCATCGGCAGGGCATTTGCCATTGTGGAGCATTTGAAAACCCATGCTGGGAAAATCAATTACAAGGTGCTGAATGAGGATTTGAAAAAGGGGATTTTTGGATGAAAAGGAACACGGATTTTGGGATGAAAAAGAACACGGATTGAACGGATTAGACACGGATT
>JAYSZC010000433.1:0-1745 GCA_043738235.1 Lewinellaceae bacterium
CATGTAACTTCCCGAAAGTTTCAAACTTTCGGGAAGTTGCCGCTCGCGCTGCATCACGGCGTAAAATGCATTGTTCAGCACATTCAGCAACACCCGCCCCATATCCTGCGGAATCACATCCACCTTGCCGACAGCCGGGTCAAAATCGGTCACCATTTTGGCGTTAAACGTCGAATCTTTCGCCCTTAAACCATGATAACTCAGTCGCATATATTCATCCGCCAAAGCATTGATATCGGTCGGTTCTTTTATGCCTGTGCTGGTACGGGCGTGCTGCAACATGCCGGTCACAATGCTGGCCGCCCGTTTGCCGTGGTGGTTGATTTTTTGCTGATTTTGGGTTAAATCGGCTACCAGATCCTGCACCAGTGTTTTATCGAGCTCGGGTTTTTTAATCTCGTCCAGCAGTTCCTGCGCCAGTTCTACGCTGAGTTCGGAGAAGTTGTTGACAAAATTCAGTGGATTTTGAATTTCATGGGCGATGCCTGCGGTGAGTTCGCCGAGCGAGGCCATTTTTTCGGCGTGAACGAGTTGTACCTGCATGGCCTTCAGTTCAGCGAAGGCCTTTTCAAGGGTTTTTTTTTGGCTCAATAATTCCGTGGTACGCTCTACCACCAGGTGTTCCAACTCGGCTTTCCGGGCTTCTGCCTGCCGAAGTTGTTCTTCCTCTTTTTGCCTTTGTTTGCGTTCCTTGTTGTTCTGGACGGATGCGTAAATACCAAATCCCAACAGCCATAAGGCGCTGAAGGACTCGGCTAACACAAAGTATTCGTGGAACGAGCTGAAGAAAGAAGCCGCTGCAAATCGCACAAAACGACTCAATAGATACACAGCAACAAACGGCACAAATGCCAATGCCAGCAAGCGGGCAGAGCGGTGTTCCCGCAGCAGATAGACCGTTATAAGAATCACAAGGAAAATAAGCGGCCCATACAAGTCGGCGATAAACCGGAATATGGAAATCTGGGCAAGGACAAAAAAAACGAGGGCTACCATCCAAACCCGGGACAGCACTTTATCCCATTCCGGCACCCATTTGGAAGTTTCCAATGTTTTGCGAATCATGTGTACTACCGGGATGGAGATCGCAATGAACGGTATCAAATCCATAAAAACAGGCTTTTGTCAGGGTGTAAGATAAGAACGCTGTTGTAAATTTTGCAATTTTACCCTTTTACTTGTCTTTCTGTCTGAATGTCTTTTTCTTTCATTTGGGCCAATCCAAAATCACGGATGGCAGTGATAAGCGGCATCACCCGCCGGCCTTTTTCTGTGAGAGCGTATTCCACTTTTGGAGGCGCCAAAAGTTATTCTAACACCTCCACCTCTCCGGCCACTTCCAGCCCGGCACACCGCCCCGTCCCCTCAAAAATCCGCTGACCGTTTTCCAGCAATTCCACCTGCATGGTTGCCAGCAGGCTTTCACTGATTTTGCCGGTCATTTCACCAGATAGCGGCGACACGAGGGATGTGCCGGGTGCTTGTCGCGCCAGAATCCGAAGCGTGGTTTTGGCATTTTGAAAAGAGAGTTCTACTTCCTGGTCATTGATTTTCAAGGACTTGCGCGCACCTGTGTAGGTTGCGAATTTAAACAAACGCCCGTCTAACCAAAACCCGCTGATAAATCCGATAAAATGGCTGCGCATCCATGGAATATGCGCCACCGAAGCCAGCAGCGAAACCCTGTCGTGCGTATCGAAATGGTTGCTTTGCATCCAGACGTACGCCTTGGGAAACGAAACGCC
>JAYSZC010000434.1:0-11393 GCA_043738235.1 Lewinellaceae bacterium
AAATCCGTGTCTAATCCGTTCAATCCGTGTTCCAGCTAATCTCAGAATAAGTCCAGCAAAAGAACCCCAATCAGTCCCATAATCCCAACAATGGTTTCCATCACCGTCCAGGAGCGGAAGGTATCCCGCAAACTGAGTCCGAACCACTCTTTGAACATCCAGAATCCGGTATCATTGACGTGCGAACACATAAGGCTGCCTGCGCCGACGGCAAGGGTCATCAGTTCGGGCGAAACGCCGCCTGCCGCTACCAACGGTTGCACGATACCTGCTGCCGTCATGCCGGCCACGGTAGCGGAACCGACGGCAATGCGTAACATGGTTGCAACACACCAGCCCAGCAACAAGGGTGAAATTGGAGCGTCGGTCAGTATTTCCGCCAGTTCCTTGCCAATACCGCTGTCTACTAAAATCTGTTTAAAAGCCCCGCCGGCAGCCACTACCAGCAAAAGGGAAGCGCCTGCGCCCATAGCAGTGGCCGATTTATCGAGCAATACACTGGATTTCAATAGATTAGCATTGGGGGAAATTGCGTTTTGGCCCAAAAAAAGAAGTCCCAGCAATACGGAAATCATCATGGAAATGCCCGGATCGCCTACAAATTTAAGCCAGGGGTATGTCTCGCCTGCGCCGGGAAAGTTCAATTCAAAAATGGTGTAAAGGGCCATCAAGACGACGGGAGTCAGGGCAATCAACAGGCTTTTTGGGAAACCCGGCAACGCGGCAGGGTCGATTTTTCGCACTTCAAACAAGCCGGCCGGCGGATTAGCCTGGACGTTTTTTAATAATTTTGGAAATAAGATACCTGCCGTAATGATGGTTGGAATGCCAATAACAAATCCCAGTAAAAGCGTCCGCCCCAGATCAGCGCCGAACAAATTGGCCACAGCGGTAGCCCCCGGATGCGGCGGCAAAAAACCATGCGTTACGGATAGCGGCGCAGCCATAGAAAGAGCCAGTGGAACCAGCGACTGCCCTGAAAAAGCGGCAACAGTAAATACCAAAGGCGCCAGGATCACAAATCCGGCATTGTAAAACATCGCAACGCCTACCACAAAACCGGTAATCAGTATCGCCCAATTGGCGTGTTTCATACCAAAAACCCGCAGCAATCGCTCGGCAATCACCTGTGCAGCCCCGGTTTCAGCCAGGATACTGCCCAGGATAATACCAAAAGCAAGTACCATCACCAACCCGCCCAGGGTGCTGCCGATGCCATTTTGCAGCGATTTTATTACTTCGGAAGGCGGCATCCCTTTGGCCAATCCAACAAATAAAGTAGTGATAATCAATGCTATAAATGCATTGAGCCGGACAAAAATAATCAGAGTCAGCAGGAGGGCGATACTGAGGAGGAGGAGAATCATGCGGAATGATGAATGATGAGTTATGAATGATGAATATTTGGCCTGACAGGTGAGGTGAATTTCATTTTTTTTGGTTTAAAATATTGATTTACAAGAAATTAGTATTTTTTTTCATCATTCATCATTCATCATTTTTTTTCCACCGCGTGTCCCCCAAACTCATTCCGCAGCGCCGCCACTACTTTTCCGGAAAATGTATCTGCCTGTTGGGAGCGGTAGCGCATCATCAGCGACAGCGCGATGACGGGTGTGGGCACGCCGAGGTCGAGGGCTGTTTCGAGCGTCCATTTCCCTTCGCCGGATGCGTGCATGACGCCGCAGATCGAGTCGAGTTTCGGATCTTTGGAAAAGGCGTTGGCTGTGAGTTCCATCAGCCAGGAGCGCACCACCGAGCCGTGGTTCCAGAGTGTGGCAACTTTCTGAAAATCAATATCGTATTCCGAGTGTTCCAGCACTTCAAAACCTTCGGCAATGGCCTGCATCATCCCGTATTCGATGCCGTTGTGTACCATTTTGGTAAAATGCCCTGCGCCCGGGCCACCGACGTAGAGAGTACCTTCCGGCAGGGAAATATCATCAAATACGGCTTTGCAATATTGATACACCGCCGGTTCGCCGCCGATCATCGTGCAGGCTCCGTTCAAAGCGCCGGACGTGCCGCCGGAAGTACCACAGTCGAGAAAGTCGATTTCTTTTCCTTTCAGGGTGGTATAACGGCGCACAGAATCCTTAAAATTGGAGTTCCCGCCGTCGATCAGGATATCTCCGGGCGACAAATGTGGCAAGAGGGATGAAATCACCTCCTCTACAATGTCGCCGGCGGGCACCATCAGCCAGATAACCCGGCGACCGCTCAGTTTCCGGCACACCGCTTCTATGGAATCGCCGGTCGTAATGTCGTTTTCTGTGGCTATTTTGGCCGTTAATTCCGCAGAGCGGTCATAAGCGACCACCGAATGGCCGTGATTGCTGAGATTGAGGGCAATGTTGTAGCCCATTTTGCCGAGGCCGATCAGACCGATTTGCATAAGATTTGGGTATGTTGATGTATATCTGAACAAGTTTTGGGCAAATGTTGGATTTTTTATAGAATTAACAGTGGAAAAATTCCAAATAGCATAGCTAAGTGTCAGAAGTACAATTTATAGTTGACAAACTTTGAAGGGCTTTTTGGTACCTTTGCCGCCGCAGGAACAAAGTAATCCTGCAGCATTTTTGAGTTGACAGTGAACCCTGCAAGTTCCTGCCTGTTAAGCGTAAAACTATTAAAATTAATACATGGAACCCTCAGGATATTTTCCCATCATTATACAGGCGCTGGTTGCGCTGGGTTTTGTCGCGCTGGTACTCATTGTCGTCCCGATGCTCGGTCCGCGCCGTAAAAGTGCTAAAAAAGATGAAAATTTTGAATGCGGGATCGAATCGCAGGGCAATGCAAGACTGCCGGTCTCCATCAAATACCTGATGACCGCTATTCTTTTTGTGTTGTTCGACGTGGAAGTGATCTTTTTTTATCCTTATGCGGTCAATTTCAGGGAGATGGGCTTTGAAGGGTTCTTTGCCGTACTGCTGTTTGTAGCGATATTTTTGATCGGCTTTTACTATGTGCTTCGCAAAGGCGCGTTTGAATGGGACAAGTAAATTTTTAATGATGAATGATGAATGATAAATGAGGAATGATAAATGAGGAATGATGAATAAACGTGGCATCGCGCCGGGTATTCATCATTCATCATTCATCATTTATCATTCAAATTCATCATTCATAATTCATCATTCATATTTGAATTATGGCAAATATTTCAGAAATGCCCGAAGGTTTTGGTGGAGAAGGCTTTTTTGCCACTTCACTGGGCAAAGCAGTTGGCCTGGCACGCGCCAATTCCATCTGGCCGCTGCCATTCGCAACTTCTTGTTGTGGCATCGAATTCATGGCGACAATGGGTACCAATTACGACCTGGCCCGTTTTGGCATGGAGCGCCTTTCTTTCTCGCCCCGGCAGGCAGATTTGCTGATGGTGATGGGTACCATTGCCAAAAAAATGGCGCCTATCCTCAAACAGGTCTATATTCAGATGGCAGAACCAAAATGGGTGATTGCCGTAGGCGCCTGCGCCAGTTCGGGCGGCATTTTTGATACCTACTCTGTGTTGCAGGGAATCGACAAAGTCATCCCGGTCGACGTGTACGTGCCTGGTTGCCCGCCGCGCCCGGAGCAGATCATCGACGGTATTATGAAAATCCAGGAACTGGTAAAAAACGAGCCGTTGCGCCGCCGCAATTCACCGGAATATCAGCACCTTCTGGCCAAATACCAAATTGATTAGTCCGCAAATGAACTTGAATAACGACACCTTACTGGCTTCCATCGAACGTCGTTTCCCGGGCGCCATCCTCGCACACAGTACGCCGTATCGCATGCTGACGCTGGAAACCACGCGGGAGCACATCATCGACATGTTGCGCTTCCTGAAAGAAGACCCTGAACTGCAAGTCAATTTCCTGACTTCCCTGTGTGCCGTTCACTACCCCGACCATGTCGGCAAGGAATTAGGTATTGTGTATCATTTACACAGTTTTACACACAACTTACGCTTCCGCATCAAGGTATTTTTCCCGATCAGCGACCCGACTATACCCACTGCCACAACCTTGTGGCCGACGGCCAACTGGATGGAGCGCCAGGAATACGACTTTTTCGGTGTGCAATTCACCGGCCATCCGGACTTGCGGCGTATCCTTAATGTGGATGACCTGGATGTGTTTCCGCTGCGCAAGGAATACCGCCTGGAAGACGGCACCCGAACGGACAAAGACGACCGATTTTTTGGACGGGATGGCCACGAGGGACAGGAGTTTGATTAATTCAAAAGAAACTTGACAAGTATGCAAGTCCAATCATATTTTTCCTCCCTCGATAACCTCGACGGGGAACTTTCAACCCTTAACCTGGGTCCGACACACCCGGCTACGCACGGCATCTTCCAGAATGTACTGAAGATGGATGGCGAGCGTATTGTCAGTGCGGAACCGACCATCGGTTATATCCACCGGGCTTTTGAAAAAATAGCGGAGCGCCGGCCGTACAACCAGATCACGCCGCTGACGGATCGCCTGAACTATTGTTCTTCGCCGATCAATAATATGGGCTGGCACATGACGGTTGAAAAATTGATCGGCTGCGAACTACCCAAACGCGCACAGTATATGCGGGTGATTATCATGGAATTAGCGCGTGTTGCCGACCATTTGGTGTGCAATGCGGTGATCGGGGTGGATACGGGAGCGTTGACGGGTTTTACCTATATGTTCCAGGAACGCGAGCGGATTTACGATTTGTTCGAGGAGGTGTGCGGCTCGCGGTTGACAACTAACGTGGGTCGTATCGGTGGTATGGAGCGCGACTTTACGCCGCGTTTCCACAAATTGTTCAAGGAGTTTATGGACACTTTCCCCGCTCGCTTCGAGGAATTTAACAACATGCTCGAACGCAACCGGATTTTTATGGATCGCACCATCGGCGCAGGCCCTATCAAGGCGGAACGGGCGCTGGAATACGGATTTACAGGCCCCAACCTGCGTGCAGCCGGCGTCGATTACGATGTGCGCGTAATGACGCCTTACAGTAGTTACGAAGATTTTGAATTTGATATTCCGGTCGGCAAAGACGGCGACACCTACGACCGCTTTATGGTGCGCCAGGAAGAAATCCGCCAGAGCATGCGCATTATCACCCAGGCCTATGAAAATTTGCCTGCCGGCGATTACCACGCCGACGTGCCTGATTTTTACCTGCCGGAAAAACCGGATGTATACACCAAAATGGAAGCGCTCATTTACCACTTCAAAGTAGTGATGCAGGAAACTCCCATTCCGGTGGGCGAAGTATATCACTGTGTGGAAGGCGGCAATGGCGAACTCGGTTTTTACCTCATCAGCGATGGCGGCCGCACGCCTTACCGGCTGCATTTCCGCCGTCCGTGTTTTATTTTTTACCAGGCGTACCCGGAAATGGTGCGCGGTTCCATGCTTTCTGACGCCATTCTGACGATGAGTTCGATGAATGTTATTGCAGGAGAACTGGACGCTTGAGTGAAAAGGCAAAATTGCAAAGGGCAAAAGGCAAAGATAGACAAGGAATTAGGGAAGATTTAGTGCTATCTGATATGACTGTTTGCTTCATCTTGATTTGAAAGAAATTATCGCATACAAATGACTGCTGTTCACGCATCCAACGGTACGCCGTTCCAATATTCCGCAGCTGCGCTCGCAGAAGTGCGTAGCTTCGCCACGAAATACCCCGAAGGCCGGGGCAAAAGCGCCATTATCCGCGCCCTGCATATCGCTCAGGAAGAAAACCACGGCTGGCTGAGTACGTCTGCCATGGATCATGTGGCGGATGTGCTGGGTATCACGCCGATTGAAGTGTACGAAGTGGCTTCTTTTTACTCGATGTTCAACCTCGAACCAGTCGGCAAGTACGTACTGGAATTTTGCCATACCGGCCCCTGTGCCATCGAAGGCGCCGAAAGCATTATTGAATACACGAAACAAAAATTAGGCATCGGAAAAAACCAGACGACGCCCGATGGATTGTTTACGATCAAACAAGTGGAATGTCTCGGCGCCTGCGGTTATGCCCCTATGATGCAGGTAGGCGAATTTTACCACGAACACCTCGATGAAGCAAAAATCGACAGCTTTATTGAAAATTGCAAGGCTGGAATGATTGATAAAGGCAGCTGGAAAATGCACTGAATTTTAACCGATGCACATGACACTCAGACAAATACTGGCGATATACATGTTGTTGCTGCTTGCAGTTGGTTCTTCCTGCAACGGCGAACCGGCCGCAAGCAAAAAGCCGGCTCCGGATAACAACGCAGTTGCACCGGGAAACGATCAGGCAGCCTCCAATTCGGAAGCGGCGCCTTCAAAACCGGAAGTGGTAGCGCCATCCACACAAAAAAAACATTTCTCGATCGACACCAGCCGGAATGAGGATCAAGCGGTGTATGAAAAAGACAGAACCGGCAATATACCTGCTCCGGCTTCTGAAAAGGCCCCAAGCAGACCTCCGGGTGTTGCAGGATACATTACCAGGGACGATGCGTCGTTACATACAGAACCTGTTGCAAGCGCCCGGAAAGTCAGTACCCTGAAAAAAAATGAAATCGTCTACATCGTTCAAACCATTATGACAGACGAAAAAGGACAAGTGACCGAATATCCGACCTGGTATAGAATTGAGCGGAAAAACAAACAAAGAGGTTGGGTTCTGGCAAAATCGGTCGTAGCAGGCGGCGGCGGATAAAAAAGGGCAAATAAATTGCAAAAAACAAAAAACAAAAAAGTAACCTAAAAAATACGCTGACAATGAAGACCACTTATTATTTCATTTTTACGCTGTTGATTGCGTTTTCCTGGACCGCTTGCGGAAGCGATCCTTCCCCAAAAACCGGAGAAGAACTGGAAAAAGCAAAAACAGAATTGGAAACTAAAAAGAAAGAACTTGCTGACAAACAGGAGATTGCAAAAATTGAAAAAGAATTGCAGGAACTCAATCAGCAGATTAAACAAGTGAACAAGGAAGAGAATCAGGCATCCGGCAAAACGGAGCAGGGAACTGAAAGTGCAACACCTGCAGCAAAGAACAGCGGCCCGCAAAGCCGCATCATTGGCACCGGCGTCACCATGCGAAAAGACGCTTCAGTGCAATCTGATAAAATAAGCAGTTTTAATGCCAATGAAGCAGTAACCGTACTCGAAACCAAAAATGTGGAAAATGATAAGGAGGCTGTTCTGACCAAATCAATCACCCTCAGCGGCAACGGCTCGGAAATCAAACTTCCGAAAGGCAAAGCGGTGGTGATTGAGGAATACAAATCTGAATCAAACACTTACCTGGTTACCTATCAGGATCCTCAAAAAGGAAAAATGTCGGCAGATATTGACGCAGGCGCCATTGAAACGATCACCTATTCCACCTGGTACCGGGTGAAACGCAGCAATGGACAGACGGGATGGGTATTGGGCAAGTTTTTGCAAAACAATTGATTATGGGACAACTCTCGCAGAAGCAAATGGAAGAAATACTGGCTAAAAAGCCGGAAAAACGTTATAATTACTTCATCAAAACGGTGTGTGAAGAAGAAGAAGTGTGGGGACTGGCGGACGACGAAGGCTGGCTGCTGCTGGAAGATGACGAGGACGATTCGGAGGTGCTGGCAGTGTTCCCTTATCCTGAATTTGCCGAAATTTTCCGCGCCAACGGCGGATTCGACGAGTTCAAAGTAGCCTCGCTGGACTTATATGAATTCGTGGACTGGCTGGACGATTTTGAAAAAGAGAAAATGAAGGTGGCCGTTTTTCCGACGCCTGATTTTCAGAGCGCCGTGATGACGCCCCAAAGACTGAAAGATGACTTTCAAACGGAATTTGACAAAGAAAGTGAATCGTGAATTGTGAGTTGTGAATTGTGAATTGTGAGTGGCATCTCGTTAGAAAAACGAACTTAACAACCTTCTAAGGAGATGCTACTCACAACTCACAACTCACAATTCACGACTCACAACTCACAACTCACAACTCACAATATGGGTCGCAAATTATTACTGGAACACGCCCACATAGCGGGCATTCACACGTACGATGTTTATCGCAAACACGGCGGCTACCGCTCCGTGGAAAAAGCGCTGAAAACGATGTCGCCCGAGGCGGTGCTGGAAGAGGTGAAAAAATCGGGACTGCGCGGCCGCGGCGGCGCGGGTTTCCCGACGGGTATGAAATGGTCGTTCTTAGCCAAGCCGGAAGGTGTGCCGCGTTACCTCGTCTGCAATGCCGATGAATCGGAACCTGGTACGTTTAAAGACCGCTACCTGATGGAGAAACTTCCCCACCTGCTCATTGAGGGGATGATTACTTCGTCGTATGCGCTGGGCGCCAACACCTCCTATATTTACATCCGCGGCGAATATTCCTGGATCGTTTTTATCCTCGAAAAAGCCATTAAGGAAGCATACGCGGCGGGCTGGCTGGGAAAAAACATCCTCGGAACGGGTTATGATTTCGACCTGTACGTCAATCCCGGCGCAGGCGCTTATATCTGCGGCGAAGAAACGGCCCTGCTGGAAAGCCTCGAAGGCAAACGCGGCAATCCGCGTATCAAGCCGCCCTTCCCTGCGGTAAAAGGACTGTGGCAAAGCCCGACGGTGGTCAATAACGTGGAAACCATCACAGCGGTGGTTCCGATTGTCAACGACGGCGGCGATGAATACGCCAAAATAGGTATCGGAAAAAGTACGGGCACCAAACTCATCAGCGCCAGCGGCAACATCAACAAGCCCGGCGTATATGAAATCGAGCTCGGCGTATCGGTGGAGGAATTTCTCTATTCCGATGAATGGTGCGGCGGTATCAAACGCGGCAAACGCCTCAAGGCCTGTGTGCCGGGCGGTTCCTCGGTGCCGATTTTGCCGCATTTCCTGGTCACCAAAACGGCAGCAGGCGAAAACCGCCTCATGACCTACGAAAGCCTGGCCGACGGCGGTTTCGCGACCGGCTCCATGCTCGGTTCCGGCGGTTTTATCGTGTACGACGAAGACCAGTGCATCGTGCGCAACACTTACAATTTCAGCCGATTCTACCACCACGAATCCTGCGGACAGTGTTCGCCCTGCCGCGAAGGCACCGGCTGGATGGAAAAAGTGCTGTGGCGCATGGAAAACGGTCAGGGTAAAATGAGCGACATCGACATGCTGGCAGATATCGCCAAAAAAATTGAAGGCAATACCATTTGTCCGCTCGGCGATGCGGCAGCCTGGCCGGTGAGCGCGGCGATCCGCCACTTCCGCGAGGAGTTTGAATGGCACGTGAACGAACCGAGGTTGTGTATGGAAAGGAATTATGGATTGGTGGGGGAACCGGTGGTAAGTGTTTGACAATTATAAATTAAAGAATAATGATTACTGAAATTAACATTAAAAACTTTAAATCCATTGTTGATTTGACACTACCCCTGTCAAATATCAATGTGTTTATTGGTGAAAATGGTTGTGGTAAATCAAATATTTTAGAAGCAATTGGCTTCGCAAGTTTGGCAGAAATTGGGATCAATACCGAATCTCTTTCTTCAAAAGGGGTTCGTAATGCCAAGCCAAGTTTGATTTTTAACTCCTTTAAGGAAAAGAAGAGGAAAAACAATTTTAGTTTCAATTTTATAAGTTTTAATCAAAAATTTAAATACACCTTCGAGGTATCTTCAAAAAATAAAAGTGATCTTTTTCCAGAATGGATTCAGACTACTGTAAATTTTTTGTTAGATAAAAACATGAGCACAATAATTAAAGAAATTCAAGCACAGGTAGGGACAAAAACTTCGGCTCAAACGATACGACACGTTCTAAGTAAGGTTATAGATAGAATTCAAGCAGACCCTGATTTAAAAGAAGAGTTTTTGGGCGATTTTTTAAATAACAAACGTGATACAGAGGAATTAGATTCTGAAGAAGGTTACTTAGAGCAATTTTTAATATATTCTCCTTCAACTCTAGCCTTACGCGGATTACAGGTAGAAAGCCAAAAAGGGCCTCTTGGCATTTATGGAGAAAATCTTGATGTGCTTTTTGCGTCTTTATCAAACCATGAAAAGGCCCGATTATCTAAATACCACAGATTGATTTCTTGGCTTGATGATCTGATTATCGATCAAAATGACAAATTAAAACTTGATGGATACAAAGTTGGAAGAAGTCACTCAAAATTGTATTTTCGAGATAAATTTATGGGGAAGAGCAATAATCTCTTCTCAGCAGAAAATGCAAATGAAGGGGTACTTCATGTTCTTTTTTATTTGGTATTATTCATTAGTGAACGAACACCAAGTTTTTTTGGAATTGACAACATTGAAACCGCGCTGAATCCAAAACTCTGCCGTACACTAATTAAAGCCCTTTCAGAAATTGCCACTGAAAATGGAAAGCAGGTACTTATCACAACCCATCATCCAGCTATTTTAGATGGGCTTAACTTGCATGATGACCGCCAACGACTCTTTGTAGTAAAGCGGAACGACGAAGGTCATACTCAAATCGAGCGTATAAAATTAAAACCTGGAACCAATGGTGAGCAGTTAAAACTCTCTGAAATGTGGATGCGAGGTTTAATTGGCGGTTTGCCAACCAATTTTTAAAATATAGTCTTTATGCGAGCAGGTATTATCGCCGAAGGCAAAAGTGATTTGGCAATCCTCACTAACATTTTGAAAGGAGCATTGGGTATTAACCAAAGCGATGTTCAATATCTTGTGCCAGAATTAGAATATGACGAGACGGATTTAGCGCAAATGCGAATTGAACAGTTTAGCAATTGGAGTATAGTAAAAAAAACATGTCAGAATGGCAATGCAAGTAGGAGTTTTTTTGGCAGCATTGACGACCAGCGTTTTTTAGTCATCCATATTGATACTGCAGAACGATTGGAAATAGGATTTGAAGTCCTTCAACCCCAAAAAGAGAAAGTGCCATCCTATGTTTCGCAAGTCAGAGAGTCAGTATCGTTGAAGTTGCGCGAGTGGCTTAATGAACATTTCAATGAACGAACAATTTTTGCAGTGGCTGTAGAAGAAACTGAAGCGTGGGTTATACCAATTTTTGATACCACTGCTAAGGAGACTGGTTTTTATCCAAATCCGAAAGAAAGATTGGCAAGGTTAATCGCTCATCCTACTGCTTTTAGTGATAAGGAAAGAAAAAGGATATTCCAAATGGATGAATTTTACAGGCATTTAGAATTGTCTAGCCCTCTACGAAAAAGTAAAAATTTAGGAATGTATGCCGAGAAAAATGAGAGTTTAAAGATTTTTTTGGCCGATTTACTTAAATTTTCAACATAGTAACAATGACTGAACAACTCATCCTCCGAGAACTGCACGAACTACCTGAAGCAATGAAGGAAGAAGTGTTGCATTTTGTGAGGTTTTTGAAGTACAAGCAGTCACTTGAAATTGTGCCTAAAAAACTTAGAAAA
>JAYSZC010000435.1:0-4226 GCA_043738235.1 Lewinellaceae bacterium
GTATAAAAGAAAAAACGAAACAACAAGCGCCCTGAATCGAGTTGTGGGGAGGAATTTCGTATGGAGTTGTGTTGTTTTTTTCTTTTATACGGCCATGAATGGCCTTGTCCTGACGCCTTGAAAGGCGTGCTACCGTGCGCTACCAAAACTTTTCATGTACCCAGGTAAAAGGGTGTTCCAGCCAATGCAGGCAAATACCGGCAGATACCACATTTTGCTTGATATAATCCACCGCAGCCAGCAAGTGCCGGTGGTCGCGGATATATCGGTCGTGGTATTCCGTTTGCCAGCAATCCTGCCCGGTCCGCTCCAGCGCCAGGTTGATATAACGCCCACTGGCGCCTTTGATGCGATCCATGGCGTAGTCCAGGTTTTTATACCGGGCCATGTCCACGGTTCCGTTTTGATCCAACTGGATGGAAAAATCCAGCAAAATATGGAAATGGTTGGGCATTACCGTATATGCCAGCAGGCAGTAATATTGGCCGTCGAAGCGCCTCAACTGTTCCAGCAATTTGCCGGCGGGTATCGGGTCTTTTAAAAATGTCGGCCCACAGAGGCATTGGTCCAAAGCCTGGTCAAATTTTCTGAAATAGTCGCGTTGAAGCAAGTCTTTTGCTTTTTCCTGCGCTTCGCCCGGTAGCGTTGCAATACGTTCCTTTTCGGTTTTATACCAATCGGAGAGTTTGTCCAGAAATGCTTTGGGTAAGGAGCCGTGCAGGCGGGAGGTCACAAAAAAAGTAGCGCCTACGTGATGGTAGTGCGGCAGGAACCGCGTGTATTCGGGTTTGTTCGGCATAACATATTATGATAAATGAAGCAGAACAAAGATAGCGACGGCGGGAAAAAGCAACAAAAATTTTTGAGTTTTTTTAAGGTAGCACGCCTTTTAAGGCGTCGGGACAAGGCCATTCATGGCCGTCCACGCATGGTAGCACACCTTTCAAGGTGTCGGGAAAAGGCCATTCATGGCCGTAAACAAGAAAATAACGAAACACCCAGCGCTCTGAATCGAGTTAAAGGAGGAATTGCTTATTGAGTAGTGTTTTTTTTATGCGGCCATAAATGGCCTTATCCCGACGCCTTGAAAGGCGTGCTACCGTGCTTTATGGACGGCCATAAATGGCCTTGTCCCGACGCCTTGAAAGGCGTGCTACCGCTTCAGTTTCTTCAGTTCCCGTTCAAAAATCGTCTCCAACTGTTCCGATTTCAGGTTTTTGGCTACGATGGTGCGGTCTTTATTCAGGACATAGAGTTCGGGTGTAATATCCACGAAGTATTTGGCGTAGATGGCGCGGTTGGTCGGGTCGTACACATTGGTGAAGGTGAAGCCGGTTTTTTTGATAAATGCTTTCCATTCCGCATCGTTGGTGCTGATCGCGATGCCGAAAAACTCGACGCCGCGGGATTTCCATTTTTTGGACAGCCGTTCGATTTCGGGCGCTTCTTTCTGGCAGTGTTCGCAGTCGGGACTGAACATAAAAATCACGACGATGGGCGCTGTGATCTCGTAGATACTTTTGTACACGCCGTTCACATCCATCGCGCGCACGTCGGGACCTTTGCGGCCCAGGAGGCTGGCTTCCATTTCCGACACATGCTGGCGGAGTTTGGCGAGGTTTTCGGGCGTATCCCAGGTGGCGAGTTGGTCGGTGAAAAAGTTTTTGACGATATGGACGTACACCGCTTCGCCGTCCATCACGGTGGTTTTGGTGTTTTCGTGTTGCAGGGCGATCCAGTTGCTGAAAAAGCGGAAATACTCCTTATTGGGCATCACGCGCCGGATGATCTGGTCGGATACTTTGATCAGGGAATCCGGGTTTTGCGGGGTGAGTTCCTTGATGTAACGTTTTAGTTTATTGGCGATGACGGGCGTGTAAAGCAGGCGTGTGTCGCTGAAATCGACGCCGTCCCAGAAATGGTCACGGTAGTGGAGCACCTGCCGCAGGGTGTCTATATTGCCGTTGGGTTTTTTAAATTCTGTAAAATCGGGGTTTTGTCCGGCTTTTTTGAAGCTGGTAAACAGGGCGTCGGGGTGTTCCTTGTACATCGTTTCGAGGTGGATTTTTCGCCCGGCGATCATTTCCAACTGGAACACTTTTGCTTCCAGGTATTCGGGCGAATTCGGCGGGTTTTTGCGCATGATCTCGCTCAGGCGGCCCAGTTCGGGATCCTGTCTGGCCTGAAAACGCAGGTTTTGGTACAACAGATCGGTATTGAGGGAGCCGTCCACCTGCATGGAACCGATGAGATCGGAGATTTTGGCGCGGAGGCTGAAGCGCTGGTCTTTGTCGACCAGGAAGGGAAAGTTCTTTTGTCCGGGCAGCAGGAAAAAGTAGTATCCTGCCGGCAGCGGGTGTTGGCGTTTCAGCAGGAAATGGCCTGTGGCATCCACCTGTGCCGAATCGGCGAGGTAATTCTGGTCGCCATAAGTGCCCACCACCCGCGCCAGACCGGCCGGGATGCCTTCTATGGTTACGTCAATCAGGGTGCTGTCAATGGTTTGGGCGCGCAGAGCGCCGAAGCTGCAGAGGTATAAAAATGCTGCAATCGTAAGTTTCAATTTCCCCATGGGTACATCTGTTTTTGATTAGGACGTGCAAACTTACGGTTGCGTATCGGGCGGCGGGGAATGTTTTGCGAATTATTGACAAATAAGTGAGTTGTGAATCGTGAGTTGTGAGTCGTGAGTATACAATCACTCACAGTGACCGTTGCCAGTCAAAATCCTTTGTACACATTTAATCTTGAGTGGCAACGGTCACTGTGAGTGATTGTATACTCACGACTCACGACTCACAACTCACGATTTCACTCTCCCGAACCCCAGCGTTTTCAGCATCCATGCCGGCAGCGGTTTTTCCGGCCGGCTGCGTTTGCGGAGGTCGAGGTACCAGCCGACTTTTTTGAGGATGGGAATTTTATGGGTTTCCACAAACTCGATCAGCGTACCGTCGGGGTCTTCGATATAGGAGAAAGAGCCGGCTGCTTCGCCCATGTCGAAAGAGCCGCTGCTGTCGACGGTGAAAGGGTGGCCTTTTTCTGCGCAAAATTGTTTCATTTCGGCCATACCGGTGATGTCGAAACAGAGGTGGATATAGCCCAGGTCGCCCCAGAAGCGGTTTTCAAAAATCTTGCGCGGCGTACGCGCGGTGCTTTGCACCAGTTCTATTTCCGAGTCGCCGAGCAGTCGGCTGAAAGGGCCTTTGCGTTGTTCGGCGTGGCGGAGCAGCACCCGCCGGTAGGTTCCGAAGCCGCCGTCGATGCCGTGCCAGTCCGGAAACTCGCCGGCTTGATCGTAGACAACGGTGTCGTAGCCCAGGATGTCGGTGTAAAAACGGATGGAGCGTTCCATGTCGGATACGCCGATGACAGCGCCATACATGCCGCCGGTGAGGCTACGGTCGTGTTGGGTAAACCAGTCCGGGGCGCCGGTGATTTCAAAGGGATTGCCCCAGGGGTCTTTGACAAAAAAGTGTTCGGCGCCGTCGGGCCGCGGCATGGGGTTGCTCAGCATATTGACGCCGCGTTTGCGCAGGTCGTGGAAGCAGGCCCAGACGTCTTTGCATTTTACTTTGGCGATGCCGATACCGAGGTCGCCGAGTTGCGGCTGAAAAGCAGGCGGTACGGGCGTGCGGCCGGTGTATTGCCAGATTTCCATGCCGCCGCCGCCCTGCAGGTTGAGGGCGAGGATGGCGTGCCGGGCCTGCGGCTGACCGCCGGTGTAGGGCAGCATGAGTCCGGCGACGGCCGCTTCTTCAAACATCGGCACATCCATGCCGAAATGTTGCCGATACCATTTGAATGCTTCGTGTACGTTGCTGACGCCGATACCGATTTGTTGTATGCCGGAGATGAACATGGACTAGTCTTTGAACATATTAAGATAACCGATTACACCGTCTTCGCGCATCAGTTCTTTGGTGCTTGCGATAGGCCCGGTGATAGTAATGTATTGTTTTTCAAAGTATTGTACGGAATCCGGGTTGTTGACCACAATCGGATTTTTAAAGGATTGGCCGGGAACCTGCGCCGAAACGTTTCCAGTAAAAAACAGGATGACAAGAATGAACAATGCGCGCATAGAAGTGGAATTTTTTAAAAAATCGACGTAAGATACGGACAGATTGCGGTTGCCGTGAAATGGAACGCCGTACTTTGCGTTTATCGTGGAATTGTGAGACGTGAGTTGTGAGTAGTGAGTTGTGAATTGTGAGTGGCATTAC
>JAYSZC010000436.1:0-4225 GCA_043738235.1 Lewinellaceae bacterium
AGGCCTTTTCAGCCTGCAAATGCAACATATCAAGTCCGTTCTGCACACTGGCGCCCTGTGCCGAAGACTGGCGCAAAAGTAACGTTTGTGGCGGATTGTACACCAAGTCAAAAACGAGATGCTGCGACGAAAGTTTTTCAAATGGCAGATCGGGACATCCTTCCACGTTCGGGTACATGCCCAGCGGCGTGGTATGTACGATCAAACGATAAAGCGACCAATACAGTTGTCTCAAATCGTCGTAGGAAAGCCAACCAAGTTCCGGGCGGGCAGTACGCGAAACAAACTGGTATGTCATGCCCATTTTATGCAGCACATATGCCACTGCCTTCGAGGCGCCACCCGTACCCAGTATCAGCGCCCGGGAATCTTTCAATTGCGCCCGGTTGCCCACGGTATGTAACAGCGACTGCTCGAAACCATACACATCAGTATTGAATCCCGTCAGCCTGCCCGCGCGGATGCGGATACAGTTGACCGCCCCTACGGCCTTTGCGGTCTCGTCCAGTTCGTCTAAAAACGGTATTACCGTTTCCTTATAGGGGATGGTTACATTCAGGCCGCAAAGCGCCGGGTGTTTTTTTAGCACCTGCGGTAGTTCGCCGATGTCGGGCAACGGGAACAGTTCGTACCTTGCATCTGTTATACCTTCCCGTTCAAATTTTTCGCTAAAAAATTTTTGTGAAAAAGAATGTCCGAGCGGGTATCCGATAAGTCCGTAAAGACGCATAACTTGCTGGTTGTTGTTTATTTTTTGGCAAAAAATGTCCGGATGGCGTTAAATAGTACCCTTCACCAATCTTTTCGTCCAAAATACCGTTTATTTTGCTCTCTGTTTGCAACCTTTGGGTATTGCAAAGGAACTATTAAATGCAGTTTATAATACAGTCATACCTGATTCGCGATGCTGAAAGATAATTATAGCCTTCTCATTGAAAAGCTCGATGCGTTTATTCGCCGGTTTTACATCAATCAATTGTTGCGCGGCGCGCTGTATACCGTGGGAGCGGTATTGGGCCTGTTTGTGCTACTCAACGTCTTAGAGTACTATTTTTACTTTAGTACCGGCGTGCGCTCCGTCATGTTCTGGAGTTTTATAGCGCTGAGCGGCGCTTCCTTGTACCGCTGGGTGGCGCTGCCCTTGATGCATTATTTTCATCTGGGTAAAGTAATCAGTCACGAGCAGGCGGCCCTGATTATCGGCGATCACTTTGCCGATGTGAAAGACAAGTTGCTGAATATCCTGCAATTGAAGCAGCAAAGCAACAACGCAATTTACGCGGAACTCATTACGGCGAGTATCGACCAGAAAAGTAACGAAATTCGCTTGGTTCCTTTCCAGGCTGCTATCGACCTGGCTAAAAACCGCAAGTACCTGCGCTACGCACTGCCGCCGGTGTTGTTGTTGCTGTTCCTGCTGCTGGGCGCGCCCAATATTATCCGCGAAGGCACCAATCGCCTGTGGAACAACAGCACGAAATTTGAAAAACCGGCGCCGTTCAAATTTATCGTCGATGCGGACAGCCTGAAGGCCGTGCAATTCTCCGATTTTACCCTGAAAGTCACCGTAGACGGCAAAGCGCTCCCCAACGAGGTGTTTATCAACCTCGGCAATGTGCAATACCGCCTGAACAAAGACGCCGCCAATTCATTTTCCTACACATTTGTCAATGTGCAGCAGAATACTGATTTCAGCCTGTTCTCCGGAGAATTTGAAAGCCGCGATTACAAACTGGAAGTGCTGCGCAAGCCCAATATCCTCTCCTTCAGTACCAAACTGAACTTCCCGGCCTATATCGGTCGCAATACGGAAGAACTGTCCAATATCGGCGACCTCGTGGTACCGCAAGGCACCAATATCGGTTGGGTTTTCAACGCGCAAAACACCGATAACTTGCAACTGCGCTTCGGAGCAGAAGCCGGATCGGAAGCCAAACGGTTCGACGACGAACTGTTCCAGTTCAACCGCCGCGCTTTGAAAGACGAATCCTACAAAGTATTTGTCAGTAATGCACTGCTGAGCGGGGCCGATTCCGTATCCTACGTTATCACAGTGATTCCCGACCTGCACCCGCAGATTTCAGTAGAAGAATTTAAAGACAGCAGCAACCTGAAACAGTCTTTCTTCGCCGGCGACGTATCCGACGACTATGGCCTGCAAAACCTGACTTTCAATTACCAGATTAAAAAACTGAAAGGCGGGCAACTTCCCCTGACGAGTGTAAAAGTGGAAAAACCCGCAGGCAAACAGGCGCAGTACGAGTACTCCTGGGATCTCAGCAACCTCGAACTCCTACCCGGCGACGAAGTATCCTACTATTTTGAAGTGTTCGACAACGATGGCGTAAACGGCTCTAAAAGCGCCCGCACCGGCGTGTTCACGTACCGCGTCCCAACCATCGACGAATTCCGCCGGCAGCAGGCAGACAACTCGGCAGAAATCAAAAAAGACCTGGAAAAGGCCGTGAAAGAAAGCCTGAAAATTCAGGAAGAACTCAAAAAACTGCGCGATAAAGTGCTGCAAAAGAAGGAGTTGGATTGGCAAACCCGCAAGGAAATGGAACGCCTGATGCAACGGCAGAAACAACTGCAAATGCAAATGGAAGAAGCCCAAAAGAACCTGGAGCAGAATAACAAGCAGCAGAAGGAATTCGAGCAGCAAAGTGAAAAACTGGAAGAAAAGCAGGAGAAACTCGAAGAAATGATGGAAGAGACGATGAATGACGAGATGAAAAAACTCCTCGAAGACATACAGAAACTGATGGAGGAACAGAACAAGGATCAGGCGCTGGAACAAATGGAAGAAATGCAGGAAAACACGGAAGACCTGAACAAGGAACTGGAGCGCCTGCAAGAGCTATACAAACAACTGGAGGTAGAACAAATGCTCGATCAGCAAATCGATCAACTGGAAGAGCTGGCCAAAGAACAGGAAGAGCTCGCCAAAGAAACAGAAGAACAAAGTAAAGAGAATGAGCAATTGGAAAAAGAGCAGGAAGGCCTCAATGAAAAAATGGAGGAACTCACCAAAAAAATGGATGAGCTGCTGAAAAAGAATGAAGAACTCAAACGTCCGCAGGACATTGAGAACAACAAGCAGGAGATGAATGATGCGAAGGAAGAGATGAAAGACGCCAAGGAGGAAATCGAGAAGAAGGAAAACAAAGCAGCCGGCAAAAAGCAGAAATCCGCCGCCAACAAAATGAAAAACATGGCGAACAAGATGAAGCAAAACAAAGAGTCCGGCGAACAGGAACAAATGGAGGAAGATATCAAAGCCATCCGTCAGTTGCTGGAAAACCTCGTAGGACTGTCCTTTGCGCAGGAGCAGAACATGAAAGACATTGCAGGCGCGACCATCAATACGCCCCGTTATGTCGAACTGGCACAACAGCAATTTAAAATAAAAGACGATTTCAAACTTGTCGAAGACAGCCTGCAGGCCCTAGCCAATCGCCAGATCCAAATCGAAAGTATTATTACCGAAAAGGTGTCGGAAATAAAATCTTCGCTCAAAAGCAGTATCGAAGAACTCGAAGAACGCCGCGTGAATACCGCCAATGAGCAACAGCAACGCAGCATGAAGAGCCTCAACGACCTCGCGTTGCTGCTGGCAGAAGCCATGCAAAATATGCAGGAGCAAATGGCCAGCGACATGCCCGGCAGTCAGGCTTGCCAGAAACCCGGTAAAGGAAAAGGTAAGGGCAAAGGCAACGATAGCGGCAAAGGAGAGCCGAAAGATAAAATGAGCAAAGGCCAGGAGGATATGGGGAAAATTATGAAAGACCTCAAGGAACGTATGGAAAAACAACAGGGTAAAGGCGCTTCCGGCGGACAACCTGGCAACAGCAAGGAATTTGCTCAATTAGCCGCCAAACAAGCCGCCCTCCGCAACGCCCTGCGCGAAATGCAAAAAGAAAAACAGGAACAGGGCAAAGGCAGCAAAGCCCTCGATGAGATCATGGAAGATATGAATAAAATCGAAACCGATCTCGTCAACAAACGCCTGACCAATGAAATGATGCGCCGCCAGGAACAAATCCTGACCCGGCTGCTGGAAGAAGAACGCGCCGAACGCGAACGCGAACAGGACGAACAACGCCAGGCAGAAACGGCCCGTCAGCAACAACCCAAAATGCCGCCGGCACTCGAAGAATACCTGAAAAAACGCCGCGCGGAAGTAGAACAATTCCGCACCGTCTCTCCAGCTCTGAAACCATACTAC
>JAYSZC010000437.1:0-4225 GCA_043738235.1 Lewinellaceae bacterium
GGTTGATATACAACCGCTCGAAAGAAAGGCGATTTCCTGTTACTTTCGAGCGGTTGTATATCAACCTCATCAACCCTTATCAACCTTTATCAACCTTTATCACCCTGAAATGGTATGCCTTTGTTTATCAGCCTTTGTACAGTACGGTACCGGGCAAAATATAACCTGAAGGTTTTCCGGCGGGCGTTGGTTGCACCACCTCTTCATTTTTTTCCTTGATCTGCTCACGGCGTGCGCCCCAGGAACCGCCTTCCTGGAAGAAGGCGATAATAGCCCAGATCAGCAGAGTGGTCGGCAGCAATACGCTAAAAACTAGCCCCCGCACCTCATACGCCATGTGCATAAAGTAAAAGACAATGAAATATGCCTTGTACAGCGAGAAACCAACCATCAAGGCCATGTAGAGGTAATGGCCAAAGCCGTGTTTAAAATCCACTCCTTCAATCAGGTGGCCTTTAGCCAGCAATGCGATGACAACTTCGACGATGGTTATTGCGCCAAGCAGCATCAGGCCTTTAAATACAAGGGCCTTTTGTTCTTCATATGTTTGATGTCCAGCCATTTCTGTAAAACGGTGTAAATTAGTTGGAAAATGAGTTTCAGTCCGGGCGTATTAAGTAAAAGGGCAAAATTGCAAAGGGCAAAAAGCAATGTAAATCAATGAATTGCGAAAGATTTAGTATTAACTAATTTTGCACACCTACTTACAACAAGTAGAAAACCAGGAATACAAATACCCAGACCAGGTCGACGAAGTGCCAGTACAGCCCGATTTTTTCGACCATTTCATAGCCGTTTTTGCGGGCGGCATACAAACTGCCTCCAGCATTCAACATGATAATCGTCAGGAAAACAACGCCGGAGAATACGTGGAAACCGTGAAAACCGGTGATAAAAAAGAACAGGGCGCCAAAAGCAGGCGGACCAAAAGAGGCTTCCGACGTTTTGCCGGCATCCACGCCTGTGGTGTACCTGATTTTCGGAATATCGAACTTGCCATCGTGCTTGTGCAGCAGGTAGCTATCGTCTTTTTTGAATGTTTTGGGCGTTCCGTCCTCATTTTTGGCTTCCGTACCATCGGCATTCAGGTACATCCCGTCTGCCACATGCCTTCCGAACGGATTCTGGCTGACCGTCATATTTTCGCCGACAATCAGCGTATGCCATTCATAAGCCTGGCAACCGAGGAAGCTGGCGCCGCCGAGGATCGTCAGGAACATCCAGAATACCACGCCGCGCGCGTTTTCCCGGTGTCCTTCCTGTACGGCACGTACCATCGTAACCGAACTGAAGATCAGGATGAAGGTCATCACCGTGACAAAAACCAGGGGCCAGTGCGCTTTCACAAACGGAAATGATGCAAAAACAAAGTCCGGTTCCGGCCAGGTAGGCATACTGAATCGGAGTGCGCCGTAAGCGATCAGGAATCCGGCGAACGTGAACGCATCGGATACCAGAAAGTACCACATCATCACTTTGCCGTAGCTGGCGCCCATCGGCGATTTACCGCCGCCTTCCCAGAGTTGCTCATCGCCTTCGTGCTCATGCGTATCGTGTGCGTGTGTAACAGATGTATCTGCCATGATAATCAAACAGTTATGTTGATAATAGAACTTTAAGTCAAACTATTGCAAGTAAAAGGGCAAAATTAGTAATACTAAATCAATGAGTTACAAAAGATTTAGTATTACTAATTTTGCACACCTACTTACCAAAAAATATTCCGCAAAAATGATACCCGTCGTTGTCTCCAAAAACACTAAAACACCTTTAGGATTGTACCATAAAAAACACAATCAGGTACACCCACAAAACGTCCACAAAATGCCAGTACTGCACCACGAGTTCGAAGCGCAATGTACGCCGGGGCGTGGGTTTGTACGGCAAAATAAACGCGTGCGTCATGGCAACTGCCAGTGCGCCCAAACCTCCCAAAACGTGTGCGGCATGCAGGCCCGAAATCACATAAATGAATGAACTGGAAGGGTTTACCGTAAACGTTGCGCCAATCGCGTCCATCGCCTGCCAACCGTAATACTGCAATATGACAAATGCAATACCCAGTAAAAAGGTAGTAATGAGTAATCCCTTGTATCGTTTTTCCGCACCATTCACAAATGCCTTGTACGACAAATGAATAGTAATGCTGCTCAAAACGATCACCGCCGTATTCAATAAAAAGATATCCGGCAATTTGAATTCAAACCAGTTGCCGGAAGCCCTGCGCACCACATAAGCGCTGGTAAAAGCGCCGAACATCATAATGATGCTGGCAATCCCTACCCACAAGGCAAACTTGTGCTGGTGTATCTTACTCCGGTTATATTCCGGTGTCATTGCGTCCATCTTTATTTTTTTATATTCTGTCGAGCAAAATAACGATCAGCGAAAATGGCAGATGCATAAAAGAAATAAACATCTGCCGTTTGGCCGCCGCGCCCGAACAAGTTTTAAAAAGTTTCCAGCAATACCAGGCCCAGTACAAATTAAGCGTATTGAGCACCAGCATAGCAAGCAATCCCAATTCCCCCATCCAATATCCTGCCGTAGCATTGCCCACCATCAACAGACAAAAAACGAAGGAAAGTAAACCGGTCGTCTTGTCTTTTTCACCATTTTTAGAGGGCAGGAGGTAAAAACCCGCCTTTTTATAATCGTCATCCGCCACCCAGGCAACCGCCCAGAAATGGGGAAATTGCCACAAAAACTGCAACGTAAAGAGCATGAAAGCCGTAGAAGAAATATACCCTTCATAAGCCACACACCCGATAATCAGCGGTAATGCGCCCGGAATCGCCCCGACCAGCACCGATAAAGGTGTGGTGCGTTTCATGGGCGTATACACAAATGCATAACAGATCAGCGACAAGGTGCCCAGAAAACCTGTCAGCGGATTAAAAACCGTGAGCATGGTAATCCCGAGCAAAGCCATCAATCCCGCCAGCAATACCGCCGTCGATACGCTCATTCGTCCGGTCACCACAGGGCGATTGGCCGTACGGGGCATCAGGCGGTCGTACTCGCGCTCCAGCACCTGGTTCAGTGCATTGGCGGCGCCGGTTACAAAAAAACCACCCAGGGTCAGCAGTATCATACCCGACCAGCTGACGTTGCCTTTGCCAACGATTGCATAAGACATTACCGCAGAAAAAAGAACTAAAAGGGTCAATTTAAACTTCACCAACAGACCGAAATCAGTAACAGACTGGCCCAAACCTCCCCACAAATATGCCGACTTGACTTGATTACGATTCATTTATTGTTAAATAGGTGTGCAAAATTGGTATAGCTGAAATTATCAGCAAATGCTTGATTATCAACACTGATAACCAATAACTAATAACTGATAACTACTTATTAATCAGTGTCCGTGATCGTGTTCGCCTTCTCGAAGCGGCACGTATTGCGGTATAAATTCTTCCCCGTCTTTTCCGTAATCATATGCCCAGCGCTGAACCGTCGGCAATTTGCCCGGCCAGTTGCCGTGACCCGGAACAATCGGTGTGGTCCATTCCAGCGTTGTAGCGCCCCAGGGGTTTTTCACCGTCATTTTACGACCGCTGAAAATGGAATAAAAGAAGTTGACTATAAACAATATCTGCAGGAAGAAGACAACAATAGCGGCCACTGTAATAAATTGATTCAGGCCGGTAAAGTGTTTGAAAGACTCAAAGTTCTCGATGCTGTAATACCGGCGCGGCACACCGGCCATGCCCGTGTAGTGCATCGGCCAGAAAATGGCATAAGCCCCGAAGATGGTTCCCCAGAAGTGAATTTTACCCAGCGTTTCGTTCATGTAGCGGCTGAACATTTTCGGGAACCAGTGGTAAACCCCCGCAAACATGCCGAAGAACGCCGCAATACCCATTACAATGTGGAAGTGCGCTACCACAAAATAGGTATCGTGCATCTGAATATCGATGGCCGAGTTGCCGAGGAAAATACCCGTCAGACCACCTGAAATAAACATCGAAACAAAACCGAGGGAGAACAAACTGGCCGAGTTAAACCTGAAGTTTGAACCATAAACCGTTGTAATCCAGTTAAATACCTTCACCGCCGACGGGACCGCAATAATCAGGGTGAAGATCACAAAGAAGTTGGCGATAAACGGATTGACCCCCGACATAAACATGTGGTGCGCCCAAACAATGAACGACAGGAAACCGATCGCAAGAATAGAAAATACCATGGCGCGGTATCCGAAAATCGGTTTGCGGGCATG
>JAYSZC010000438.1:0-11384 GCA_043738235.1 Lewinellaceae bacterium
TGACTTCGAGTCACCCCGTCAATATGCCGCAACGACAACTTGAAATGCACTCCTTGCACACTTCTTTCTCTTTTTAACTGCAAAGTAGTAAAATGTTTGAAAATCGTAAGTATTGCTTTGAAATATGTTACCAAAAGGTTGGAGAACCCAGTTCTTTTGTATTGTGAAATTATTAAAAAATTCAGGATAATGAACGTTCAGAAATTGAAAACATTTGGGCAAAAAGCAGTCCTTTTTTTCACCCTTTTGCATTTTGCCTTTTCCGTTTTTTCGCAGGAAAAGGACAGTACGAAGCATGCCCTGAATTTCAGAGGCTCCGTTAGTGTTACCAACAACGGGTTTTCGTTGGTGCCGACCTTTTCGTTGGGGGAGCCGGCAGTGGCTACCTTTTTAAACATCAACGGCATCTATGTAGCCGGTGCACTGACGCTGGCACGGCAGAACTTTCCGTTTTCCATTTCGGGGATGATGAACAAGGCCATTGATTCGGATATTCCCGCGAAGGATTTTGACTGGAATGTGAGCCTGAACTATACTTTTGGGAGGAATTACGCAGAGAAGTAGGATTGTTTGAATTTTACAAGAAAATCTGGTGTATGGATAAGATTGAATCAATCGAAGAATTTTACAAACGGAAGTTTGATTGGATACCCGATAACATAAAAAATGAAATAGGGCATTTCAATGTGTTTCAGCATGAGCCGGTAGAACCGGGCAAATCCAAACCACTTCCGTACAAAAGAAGGGATTTTTATAAAATCATGCTGGTGGTTGGCGATATCGACATGCATTATGCGGACAAGGTAATTTCCATCAAAAAACAGGCGCTATTTTTCTCTAATCCACACATTCCTTACAAATGTGAAAACCTGGAAAGGATCAAAACGGGTTTTTATTGTATTTTCAATACGCACTTTTTCCACAAATTCGGCGATTTAAATCAGTATTCCGTGTTCCAATCCACTGGAAACCACGTGTTTGAATTGTCTGATGAGCAGGTAGAACAGATTAGTGTTATTTACCAAAAAATGTTTAATGAGATCAAATCAGACTATGTGCACAAATACGATGTATTGAGAAATCTTGTTTTTGAACTCCTGCATTTTGCCATGAAAATACAGCCGGCTGCTGCATCTGAGACCCAACAGTTAAATGCTTCGCAGCGCATTGCCACCTTGTTCTTGGAATTGCTGGAACGGCAGTTCCCCATAGACGAAAACCACCCGAAAGTGGGACTCCGCTCCGCCTCCGGTTTTGCCCGGCAACTGAACGTCCACGTCAACCACCTGAACCGGGCCGTCAAAGCGATCACCGACAAAACAACGACTCAAATCATAGGCGAACGGATTTTGCAGGAGGCAAAAATCATGTTGCGGCACAGCAACTGGAATGTGTCGGAAATTTCAGATGCGTTGGGTTTTGCGGAGGTGACGCACTTCAATAACTTTTTCAAAAAACAGGTGCAAACAAGCCCTGTGAAATTCAGGAATGCGAAAAACGCATAACATATAGTCAACATTCATCATAAAACTTCGTAAATATGAGCCACAACAGAAGAAATTTTTTGAAGGCCGGCGCTACCCTGGGGGCATCGCTTTTAGCATCTCCCACTTTTAGTATTAATCCCACCCAATCAAACGCAACAGCAAATGGAACAGACAAAGGTGGCAAGTCAAATATTAAACACCGCACACTGGGTTCCGGAAAGCACAGTCTCGAAGTGTCTGCGCTCGGGCTTGGTTGCATGGGCATGAGTTACCACCGCAGCTTTGTCCCGGACAGGAAAAGTATGATTGCATTGATTCATAAAGCGTTCGACATGGGCGTTACACTATTCGATACTGCCGAAGTGTACGGGCCGTACGTGAATGAAGAATTGGTCGGAGAAGCGCTGGCGCCTTTCCGCAAGGAAATAATCCTTTGCAGCAAATTCGGATTCAACATTCAAAACGGGCAAATGGCCGGTTTGAACAGCAAGCCGGAACATATCCGAAACGCGGTGGAACAATCTTTAAAACGATTGAGAACCGACCACATTGATTTGCTTTATCAACACCGGGTAGATCCGCAAGTACCTATTGAAGATGTGGCTGGCACAGTCCTGGATTTAATCAGGGAAGGGAAAGTCAGGAGGTTTGGCCTGAGCGAAGCCGGCGTGGAAAACATCCGGAAAGCCCATGCGGTGCAGCCGCTTACCGCCCTGCAAAGCGAATACTCCCTGATGTGGAGAAAGCCCGAAGAAGACGTATTTAAAGTTTGTGAGGAACTGGGTATCGGCTTTGTGCCGTACAGCCCGCTTTGCAGGGGCTATCTTTCCGGGCTTATCAATGAGCGGACAAAATTTATCACCGCCAACGACAACCGGGCTACACTGCCGCGTTACACTCCCGAGGCGATAAAAGCCAACTGGGTGATCATCGACGTGCTGACCGAGTTTGGAAATCACAGAGGCTACACCGCCGCCCAAGTGGCACTGGCATTTTTGCTCGCTCAAAAACCCTGGATTGTGCCCATTCCCGGCACCACCAAGCCGGCGCATTTGCAGGAAAACCTTTGGTCGGCAGATATTCAATTCACACCGGATGAATTGAAAGGCCTAAATGAAGCCCTCTCAAAAATCACCGTGGTAGGCGATCGGTATACCGGGCAGTCGGCGCAACAGGTGCGGAACTAAGTAAAAGGGCAAAATTGCAATGGGCAAAAAGCAATGTAAATCAATGAGTTACAGAAGATTTAGTAATAACTAATATTGAACACTACTTAATAGGAATGTTTGAAATGAAAAAGGCTATCTACCTGCTATTCCTAACCTTAATTTCAAATCTAAATTCACCGTCAACGGAGGAAGTGTATATCATTTGGTTTACACCGAAGTTTATACCAGAAAAAACGATAAATGGAAATTGGTGAACCTGCATACCACGTCCGGTTATTGATTATTGACAATTAATAAAATCTGAACAATGAAAAAGCGAAAACTGGGCACCCTCGAAGTGTCCTCCATCGGCCTCGGCTGCATGGGCATGAGTTACGGCTACGGCCCTGCCGGTGAAAAATCAGACATGATAAAAGTCATTCGCGCCGCTGTCGAGCAGGGCGTCACATTTTTTGATACGGCAGAAGTGTACGGCCCGTACACCAATGAAGAACTGGTCGGCGAAGCCCTCGCGCCGTACCGGGATCAGGTGGTGATTGCCACAAAATTTGGCTTCGACATTGTGGATGGAAAAATGGTCGGTAAAAACAGCCGCCCCGACCACATCCGGCAAGTGGTGGAAGGCTCCCTGAAAAGACTGAACGTAGAGGTCATCGACCTGCTGTACCAACACCGGGTGGATCCCAACGTACCCATCGAAGACGTAGCGGGAACGGTGAAAGACCTGATTCAGGAAGGGAAAGTTAAACATTTCGGCCTTTCAGAGGCCGGCGCGGGTACGATTCGCCGGGCACACATTGTGCAGCCCGTCACGGCGCTGCAAAGCGAATACTCGATGTGGACACGACAACATGAAATGGAGATTTTTCCAACCATCGAAGAACTGGGGATCGGCCTGGTCGCTTTCAGCCCGCTCGGCAAAGGTTTTTTGGCGGGCAAAATTGATGAAAATACAAAATTTGCCGAAGGCGATCTCCGCAATATTCTACCGCGGTATACCGAAGAAGCAAGGGTTGCCAATAAAGCTTTGTTGGATTTACTCCATCAATTTGCCACAAGCAGAAATGCCACGCCCGCCCAAATAGCCCTGGCCTGGGTGCTGGCTCAAAAGCCGTGGATTGTGCCGATTCCGGGAACGACCAAACTGCACCGGTTAACTGAAAACAATGCCGCTGCCGCCATTCAACTCACTGCTGAAGAACTTCAGGAAATTGAAACAGCCTCTGCACATATTAAGGTGATGGGTACGCGATATACGGAGCAGATGGAGAAATGGACGGGGTTATAAATTAGTTGACGCTATCTCATCTCCCCTCCTGAAAAAGCCGGGCAGTAAAATCCAACAATTCCACCCCGCCCACTGCTCCGTGCCCTGGGATGACGAACCGCACATCGGGATATGCTCGTTTGACCTGTTCCACAGTTGCCGACCATGATGCGGTGTTGGCGTCGGCGAGGTTGCCCTTCCCGGCGTTCATGGTTTTGACAAGGCAGCCGCCGAACAAAGTTTTTTCTGCCGGCAGGTACGAGACGATGTTGTCAGGGGTGTGCCCCTCGCCGAAGAAGCGGTTTTCTACGGTCCGGTCGCCGCAGGTCAGGGACAACGTTTTGTCAAAGGCATGTTGCGGCAGCGTTTTTACTCCGTTCAATTGGGCGAGTTCGATGGTCAACTGGTTGGCAAACGAAGGGATGCCGTGCGCATGGAAAGCAGCCAGCCCGCCGAGGCAGTCCTCATGAAAATGGTTTACGACCACCGCTTTAATGCGTTTTTTCAAGCGTTTTTCAATCCAGTGGATAAGCGTTTCGGAGACGGCATCGTTCGTTGGCGTATCGAAAACGATGGCTTCCCCGCCTCGGACATAGACCATGCCGTTGCAGGGGACATGACCGAACTGCTCACTATTGAAATAGGAAACATGAACGAACACACCCTCCGTCAGCGTTTGGATTTCTAAATTTTCCGTATCGAGCCGCTGCGTATTTTTTTTGAGAAAAACGCAAGCGGAAAGAAAGAACAAGGGCATGAGCCATAAAAAAGTGCGCATTCTGAAAGTAATTTATCTGGATAAGCGCAAAGGTACATTTGAGAACATGCACCTGGTATTAGTTGAATTAAAATGTTTGATGGTGCAAATATCCGGCGGATATGAACGAGATAAAACCCGAAACTTGCGGTGTTTTCACGCCAAAACCAATGCTCTATCACCTTGTTACACTCTGAAAAAAATTTTATGTCCTCACCTATCACCTTGGAGAATTGGCCAAAGATTCGCCACAACTTCCGGCACGGTTTTGCCACCAACCTGCACGTCGCTATCGCAACGGCAGATGCGGACGGGCAGCCGCATGTCACGCCGATTGGTTCGTTTTTCCTCAACCGGGACGGATTTTCAGGTTTTTATTTTGAAATTTTCACCAGAAACATCCCCCGTAACGCAGCAACCAACCCCAAGGTCTGCATCATGGCGGTAAACAGCGGGCGCTGGTATTGGCTGAAAAGTATGGTTTCCGGAAAATTCGCCACGCCGCCGATGACCAAAATTTACGGCACACTCGGCGAACGCCGCCCGGCCACGCCCGCTGAAATCAAACGGGGAAACAGGCGGCTCGGTCGCATGAAAACGCTGCCAGGCGGCAAAAAACTGTTTGGCAATATGGGCTTCGTCCGGGAAGTACATTTTCATGCTTTTGAAGAGGCAAGGCTGCCTGTTTGAATTTCGTAGTTTTTTGTTTGAAATGTTAAAGTTTTGCCCAATAAATCACTATAATTTTGTGCAGTTAAACTGTCGCATCTATGGCCAAATATAATTTGAAAATCAACGGTAAGACCCATCGTGTGGATGTTGACCCCACTACCCCAATCCTCTGGGTTTTGCGCGACCACCTCGATCTGCAAGGCACAAAATACGGCTGTGGCATGGCCCTCTGCGGCGCTTGCACGGTGCATTTGGATGGTTCGGCTGTCCGCTCCTGTCAACTGCCCGTATCGGAAGTAAAAAAAGGAGAAATCACAACCATCGAAGGATTGTCCGAAAAGGGCGACCATCCGGTACAAAAAGCCTGGCTGGAACACGATGTGGCCCAATGCGGCTATTGCCAGGCAGGGCAGATCATGAGTGCAGTGGCCCTGCTCAAAAACAACCCCAATCCGGGCAATGAAGACATTGAGATGTACATGAGTGGGAACATTTGCCGTTGCGGCACCTATTCGCGGATAAAGGCAGCCATCAAAACTGCAGCAAAAAAGTAGTCCACCATCTCGGGGTTGTCTCATAAGTCTCAATAAAAAACTGGTTTTTTCGTGCCATATTCTTGTTGCCAAACGCAATGTGAAAATTTGACAACTTTTAAAAAGTTGTCAAATTTAGCACCTGACCAAAACTTTATTTACCAATTTTTGGCTATATTCCTCAAATCCAGGCCCTTGCAATACCCACGTTGAAACCTAAAATCAAATACCATGAATAGTACATACGGCAGGCGTTCATTTTTAAAAGTCACGGCGCTTTCGGGCGGGGGCATGATGCTCGGTTTCAACTGGTTTGCAGGCGCCAAAGCGGCCGGACTGCTTCCCAAAAACCACGATGCGCCCCAGGAATGGGTAGAAATGAACGGCTATATCAAAATCACCAGCGACAACCTCATTCAAATCATGGCGCCCAACCCTGAATTCGGGCAAAATGTAAAAACTTCGCTTCCCATGATTGCGGCAGAGGAACTCGATGTGGATTGGAAAGATATTATCGTTGAGCAGGCGCCTTACAATACATCCCTGTATGTGCGTCAGTTTGCCGGAGGCAGCCAGTCCGTCAGGACAACCTGGAAGCCCTTGCGCACAGCCGGCGCCGCTGTCCGGCAGATGCTGCGGGAAGCCGCCGCCCAGACCTGGAACGTGCCCGTGGATGAGGTGAGCACCAAAGCGGGGGTTTTGCACCACGAAAAAAGTGGAAAATCAGCCAAATATGGCGAACTCGCTTCCAAAGCGGCTACCATTACCGTGCCGAAAGATGTGCCGTTGAAATCTCCCAAGGATTTCAAAATCGTGCGCAATTCCCAAAAAAATGTGGACGGTTTGAGCATCGTAACGGGAAAACCCATGTTCGGCCTGGATTACCGGAAAGAGGGAATGCTGATTGCGATGATACAACATCCGCCCGCATTCGGTTTGAAACTGAAGTCTTTCGATGCAGCCCGGGCGCGCAAAATGCCGGGCATCAAAGACGTGTTTAGCATCACCGTTTTTCCGGAGGGATACGAAAGAGATGGATTTGACACGCGGACGTTCAACGAATTAATCGTGGTGGTGGGCGCAAGCACCTGGGAAGTGATGAATGCGCGAAAAAAGTTGGATGTTCAATGGGAACCCATTGCGGAAACCAGAGAAACGATCAATGCCTGGGGCGGTAAACGGGAAGAACTGATCCCGGCAGGGCTTGAAAATACGGAGTCGCATCTCGTTAAAATGCAGGAAATGGCTCAAAAACCGGCAACGCAATTGAGAAAAGACGGCGACCCGGAAACAGCCTTTCAAAACGCGGCTCAAATCATCGAGCGCACGTACACCGCACCGTTTTTGGCCCATAACACGATGGAGCCGATGAACTGCTTTGCCCATGTGACCGACACGGAAGCTTTATTCGTTACTCCCCTGCAGGCGCCCGAATTTGCCGAAAAAACACTTGCCAGGCGGTTGGAACTACCGGTGGAAAAGATTGATATTCAGATGACTCGCATGGGCGGAGGCTTTGGCCGCCGGGCTTACGGGCACTATCTGGTAGAAGCCGCCCTGATTTCCCGGCACCTGAAAGCGCCCATCAAACTGGTCTATTCCCGGGAAGACGACATGACCTATGGCATTTACCGGCCTACCTACACGGCTACCTACCGCGCCGCTTTAGATGCCAATAAAAACCTCCTTGGTTTTCATGTAAAAGGTGGCGGTATTCCGGAACATGCGGTGCACGCCAATCGCTTTCCGGCCGGCGCTGTGGACAATTACCTGGCTGAAGGTTGGGAGATAGCATCCAACATTACGATTGGCGCTTTCCGCGCGCCAAGGTCCAATTTTATCGCAGCGGCAGAACAATCTTTCCTCGACGAACTGGCGGAAACAATGGGCAAAGACCCGATTGAATTCCGGCTTGAACTGTTAAAACGTGCAAAACAAAACCCGGTCGGTAAGAATAACGACTACGACGCGGATCGTTATGCAGGGGTTTTAGAATTGGTCAAAGAAAAATCCGGTTGGGGTGCGCCGGAAAAACGCGCGCTGCATCGGGGCGTCGCGGCCTATTTCTGCCATAATTCTTATGCAGCCCATGTCATAGATATACAAGTGCAGGACGGCCAGCCTTTGGTTCAAAACGTGTACAGCGCCGTCGATTGCGGCATTGTCGTCAATCCCGACGCCGCCGCCAATATGGTGGAAGGCGCTGTGATAGACGGGATCGGAAACGCCTTATACGGCGCGCTGACGCTGAAAGACGGTATACCGGAACAGAGCAATTTCAACACCTACCGCATGATTCGGCATAACGAAATTCCAAAGCATATCGAGGTGCATTTTGTGCAAAACGACATCGACCCGACCGGCCTGGGCGAGCCACCCTTCCCACCGGTTTTTGGTGCGCTGGCAAATTCGCTGTACAAAGCGACAGGCAAACGTTCTTATAACCAGCCCTTCCAACCTGATTTGGAAAAAGGAACCTGATTACATTCAATCCTCAATCACCTGCCTCCTCGCTCCTGCTTCGGACTTTTGGCCGGTTCCTGACCAGGTTTATCAAAAAGGCCGGCTGGCAGGGCCTTGTTCAACAGCACATCGGTGTATTCATATACTGTAATGCCTGCATTGTTATGCATTTCTGTGTAAAAAGGTAACAGAAGGCCTTCTACCTGCCTGAAATCGGAAAAGTAAACATTCATCGGTGGGCGATCTTCTTCGATGAGGGTTCTTTGGAGTTCTACACCATCGCTTTGACGGAGGTAGGAAACTACGGATATCGTATCTGCCAGAATACTGACCTGTAAGGTGTAAACAGGTGTACCTTTTATGGTATCGGTACCCGATAGTGTGACCTGAAACCCTCTGTTTTCAGCATCATAGAACAGGCCATAGACGTCGCCCAAACCACTTACCTCAAACATCCGGATCCTGCGATTTACCTTGTCTCCCTCTATCTTTTCTTCTTTTGTCATTTTATTGAATGACAACCAAATACCCCGAGGGCTGGTGCAATCGATGGTTTTCATCTCTAAGCCCAGCATAGTCGAGTTTATTTCTACCCGAAAGGCTTCGCGGCGCTCCCGATAGAGTTTACAACCCTGCGCTTTGAGGGCCGGCTGCGAGCGGCTACTCATGTTGAATGATATTTCAACTGTTTTTAATTGTTCCAGCACGGAGCCGCCCCTGGCAGTGAGGTGTTGTGCAAGAATAGAATCGAGGGTTTGCCCTGAAAGCGGGCAATGAAATAACAGCAATGCTGCAAATAGGTAAGTTTTCATGGTCAAATTGGAATTTTAGACTCTTAAAACTGGATTCTGCTTTACAAAAGTTTTAAGTGTGTCTTTCAGATCGACCAGATGAAATTGTTTACCGACGAATAGATGAAAATACAGGGGATTTGGTGTGCATTTCAAATTGTCGCATGACATCGTGCGCTGCTTATTGTCGGGGTGACTTCGAGTCACCCCGACAATATACCGCTACGACAATTTGAAATGCACCAGGAATTTGTTGCGTTTAATCATCAATTGCCTGCCCCACCAACACCCGGAATTTGCTTCTGGTGCCATCTGAATTTGCTTTCTGCGTTTGTTTAAACAACAGGCCAATGACGCCTTCCTTCGGATCGGCAAAATAGGAGGTGTTGAAATAACCGCCCCAATCGAAGGTACCTGCGCTGCCTCTCCCACCTATATCCTGGCCTGTCTGGTTGATCACGCCGAATGCCAGTCCGTAAAATGCGCCGGGATCGTTCATCAGGTCTTTTGTCTGATTGCCCATCATGGACTGGATGGTGGTGCGACTCAGGATGCGCACGCCGTTGAGTTCGCCTCCGTTCAGGTACATCTGTAGAAAATTGGCATAATCCACAACGGTGCTGGACAGCCCTGCGCCGCCGGAAAAAAAGCGTTTTGCGCCTGTAACAGGATAGGCAGGATCGTAAAAAGTAAACGGATAACGCACCCATTTTCCCATTTGGGACTGCTGAACCGGCACCAACCGGCTCGCTTTGTCGTCGGGCAAATAGAACCAGGTATCTTTCATACCCAGCGGATCAAACAGCCGGGTTTTCAAAAATACATCGAAAGGCATCCCGGAAACAATCTCTACCAGATAACCCAGCACGTCGAGTCCTTCGCTGTACGTAAATTTTTCACCGGGCTGGTGGTGCAAGGGCAATCCGGCGAGTTTTTTTACACTTTCCCCGATGCTGATGGTATCCGTGGTAAACAAATCGGTAACGCCGGCCTTATTATACAACATTTTGAACCGTTCGTCTCCGTCGATGATGCCGTATCCTAGCCCCGACGTATGGGTGAGCAAATGCCGGATGGTGATCTCGCTTTTGGCCGGTTCGGTGGTGAAAGTGGTATCGCTGAACCGGAAAGTTTTGAGGACCCGGGGGTTCTTAAATTCGGGGATAAATTTGGAAATCGGATCGTCGAGACCGAATTTGCACTCTTCCCAAAGCATCATGACTGCTGTCGCGGTAATGGCTTTTGTTTGTGAAGCGATCCGGAAAATATCATCCCGTTTCAACACCCTGCCCAGGGAGTCATCCGCCATGCCAAAGGCTTTGTAATACACTATTTTGTTGTGCCGGGCCACCAGGGCCACCATACCCGGCACCTCCCCCTTCGCAATGGCTTGCAGGCACATGGAGTCGATACGCGCCAGGCGTTGCGCAGAAATGCCCACCGTTTCCGGTTTCGCTTCCGACAACATCGGCGACTTTTTAAGGGATGGGGTTTGAGCGGCGGCGACAAAAACTAGAAAAAGGTAAAACGCAGTGAATAAATATTTCATGTTCGTATTTTTTATTGAAGCACCTCAAACGCCGCAACGGCCACAACATCGTCCCAGCAAAACCTTATTTCACCCCTGTCTTTTGTTCCAACAATTTCAATAGTAAACTGCTGTCTGATGGGGTTGGTTTTTTCAACGGGAATGGTAACCTGCGCAAAATCTTTACTTCTGTTCGGATCGGTTGGCCATGAGGTAAGATCGGTGTTAAAAATAAGCGTCCATTCCGTCTTTTTTGGAATAGAATAAATGCTGTATTTCCCTTTTGGAATGACCGTATTTCCGATCTTAATGCTGTGTTGCATATTCAAAACGGTTGGCCCGTTTGCGCCTGTTCTCCATAAAGTATCATAAGGCACTACCCCGCCAAAAATGGTTCTGCCGCGTTTATACGGTCTTCCATACGTCAGACTCATCTTTGCGCCCGGCATATCAGCCTGAACCGTTTCTGTCGGGGAAGGTATCCCGATTCCGGGCGTTTTCGCTATTCTTTTAGCAAACTCGTCAATATTGATGGGAGCATGACTGGTCACATAATAATTCCAGGGTGTGCCGATGCCGTCTATGTCGAGGATTTTCCCTGCCGGACCATTCCTGGAATATACGAAAATCAGGATTGATCCGGCAGGGAAAATCCTCGACATAGACGGCATCGGCACACCCTGGAATTATTATGTGACCAGTCATGCTCCCATCAAT
>JAYSZC010000439.1:0-1739 GCA_043738235.1 Lewinellaceae bacterium
GCCAGTGTGGTGCGGCTGCACGGCGGACATATTTCTGTCGAAAGCAGGGAACAATCGGGTACCCGATTCACCATTGTATTACCCTCCGAAAAACCCGAAACGTAGCCGGAAACCCTGTTTCCGGCATAAGTAAAAGGGCAAAATAGCAAAGGGCAAAAAGTAATGTATACTTCGCACCGTTAGGTTTTGTGCATTCGATTTGGCGACGTTTACTAAACTTAAAAAGTTTAGTAAACGTCGCCTAAACCTAACGGCGCGAAGTATAAATCAATACGTTACAGAGGATTTTCGACCGGTATAACACGATGAAAAAAATCAAAGTCCTATATGTGGAAGACGAACCCTTTTTGGGCAAAATCGTCAGCGAAAGCCTGGAAAGTCGCCAGTTCGAGGTGCTGTTGGTGGCCGACGGTCGGGAAGTGATGCCTGCTTTCGGGCAGTTCCAGCCGGATATTTGTGTACTGGATGTGATGCTGCCGCACCGCGACGGTTTTTCGCTGGGACAGGATATCCGGCAGCAGAATCCGCAGGTGCCTATCATTTTTCTGACGGCGAAAAACCAGACGCAGGATGTCGTGCAGGGCTTTGAGTCGGGCGGCAATGATTATATCCGCAAACCTTTCAGCCAGGAGGAATTGATTGTGCGGATACAAAACCTGCTTCGTATGAGTGGCGCCGCTCCGGTTGCCCCGGCGCCTTCCGATGGCGCGATCCGCCTGGGGCGTTATCGTTTTGTGCCCTTGCGCCAGGAATTGCATATTGAAAATGAGATGCGCGCACTCTCGCACCGCGAAACCCAACTCCTGGAAATACTCGCCACCCGGCCCAATGAAGTGGTGCAGCGCAAAGACATTTTACTCCAGGTATGGGACAACGACTCTTTCTTTAATTCCCGAAACCTCGACGTGTACATCACCCGGCTGCGGGATTATTTGAAAGAAGATACGGCGGTGCAAATTTTGACGCTGAAGGGGGTGGGGTATCGATTGGTATTTTAGTAAACAATAATAAATTGAACAGTCTGAATGCGTGCCGGTATATTGTCGGGGTGACTCGAAGTCACCCCGACAATAAGCATAAGCGCCAATTTGACATACACCCGCCTGAGTGGTGGATAAACCCGATTTTAAAATTCATTCCTCATTCCTCATTTCTTCAGGAGCGTATCCGGGAAATAATGATACCCCAGGTAAGCGATTTTCCACTGCCCCTTTTCCTTTTCCAGGATGCGTGTTTCGAGCGATTTACCGAGAAATTTCCGGGTGTCTTTTTCGTATGAATACTGCTCGAAGGTGTACCAGGCCATGTCGTGCGAAATCCTGAAATTTTCATTGGCGCGTTCCTCGGTCGAGCCTTTCCAGATGGTAGCATCCGATTCGAACTGCTTTTTCTTTTCTGCTTTCAGCGATTCAAAACCATTGCTGAAGGTGACCTTCTCCGGAAACCCTTCCCAGTAGCCGTACTTCCGGAAGGCGGGCGATTCGAGGTAAGTGCTTTTCCAGCCCTCGAAATCCTGTTTGTAGTAGGATTCCGTCTCTTTGGCAATGACGGCCTGGATGGCTGCTTTTTCTTTTTCAAAATCCAGGGCAGGCGGCTGTTGGGTGCAGTTGGAAAGCAGGATGGCGAGGCTGAAGAAGAGGAGGGTGTTTCTCATTTGGCATAGTTCAGGTTTGGAATGATGATGAATTCGATTCCAAATATATGCGAATAATGGGTTTCCACGAATCCAAATCGCCAAA
>JAYSZC010000440.1:0-4214 GCA_043738235.1 Lewinellaceae bacterium
GTTATCGGTTATTAGTTATCAGGGGTGGTAGCGCTTGGCATTTTGAGTAGCCAAACCTTATCACCCCTGATAACTAATAACCGATAACGGATAACTAACCCGCGTAGAGTTTCACGCAGTTCTCGCACAAACAAGTCGTTCCGAACTGCCGCACCAGAGTTTCTTTGGTGGCGGGGTGCAGGTTGATTTCCTTACACCAGCAGTTGTTGTCGCTATAGCAGATATGTTTGTGTTTGCAGCGCGGGCAGGATGCTACAAAATCGGTTTCTTCTTCCACCCAGGCTTCCGCCACGCGCCCGCCCAAGGGCGGATTCAGTTTGCGCACCCTGACCCGGATGGCTTGCAAAGTCACAAACTGGTGCTTCATCCGGGCGATGATTCTTGCCAGCACGGTTTCGATGAGGTGGCGCGGCTGCTCCATCTCCAACTGGCATATTCGAAAGATGATTTCGTAGTTGACGGTCTGTTCTACCTGGTCGGTGGCGGCTGCTTTGGCGATCCCTGCTTTTACATACACATCGACGAGGTACTCTGTACCAATTGCTTTTTCTGCGTCATATACGCCGTGATAAGCGTGAAAACGCATACCTTCTAATGCTATCCAAGCCATGTTAAGTAGTTATCCGTTATCTGTTATTAGTTATCAGTGTTGATAATCAAGCATTTGCAAAGAATTTAATCTAAGATTATTTCCGATAATAATACCGATTACAGGCCTGAAACACCATGCTCAAAATATTGAGTTCCATCTTATAACGGGATGCCTACTCACGATCCACGACTCACCACTCACGATTACAGGCCTGAAAAATATAGCCAAAATCACATGAGTGGCCAAACGGGATGTCTCTCACCTCTCACCTCTCACTCTCTCACCTCTATTTACTCTCCCAGCATTTCCCGCAGCAGGTCGCGTTGCGTAGCCAGGTCGGGGCATTTTCCGCTCAGCGCTTTTTCCACCAGTGCAAATTCTTCTTTTTTCAGGCGTCCGAATTGCCCGATGATGGTAGCGGAGCATTCTTTGGCTCGGTTATATTCCTCCTGTATTTTTCGCAAATTTTCCTGAAAACCGACCTGTGCAGTGGTATCGGCTGCCAATCGGGCTGTTTGCTGATTCAGCGCCACCAAAGGGCCTGTACATTCGCAGAAGGCCTTGGCTATTCTATCAATGCGGGTATCGGCAGGCGGATCGTCGCAGCCCCAGGATAATAACAGAACAGTGAGAATAAGCAGACGCATATCAACAAAAGTAAAAGGGCAAAATTGCCCACCTTCTTAAAATAGGATACCAACATACAAAGGACATATATTTTTATCAAAAGGAATCTACAAATATCAAAGATCGTTTCGAATCCAAAACACTAAAACACCAAAATACTAAAACACTACATCAACTCACAAATTCCCCTCATCTGCAAAACTGTAATACCCCCGCTCAGAAATAATCAGGTGGTCGAGCAGGGGCAGGTCGATCATAGCGCCCGATTGTTTGAGTTTACGGGTCAGGTCTATATCTGCCTGGCTGGGCTGCAGGTTGCCGGATGGGTGGTTGTGGATAGCGATAAAGGCTGCGGCTTTGGCGTCTATGGCTGCTTTCAGCACCAGTTTAATATCGACTACCGTACCGCTCATGCCGCCGGTGCTGAGCCGTTCGCGGGCAAACACTTCATTGGCTTTGTTGAGCATCAGCAACCAGAATTCTTCGTGGTGCAGGTCGGTGAGTAGCGGGGCGATGGTATTAAACGCATCGCGGCTGTGGGTGATGCGCGGCCGCTCGCGGAGGTCGGACAATTGTCGGCGGCGGCCCAGTTCCAGTGCGGCAGCGATGGTAATGGCTTTTGCTTCGCCAATGCCTTTAAACTTTTTCAGATCGGGAAGGGAGCGTTTGCCGAGTTCGTTCAGGTTGTGGTCGACAGAAGCCAGGATACCCTGGGCTACTGCTACGGCACTTTCGCCGACGGTTCCGGAACCAATCAGAATGGCGAGTAATTCGGCGTCTGAGAGCGCCAGTTTTCCTTTGAGGAGCATTTTTTCGCGCGGGCGATCCTCTTCTGCCCAGGCCGTGATGGCGCGTGAGTTGTGTTCTGACATAAATGGAAGCATTGGATGATGAAAAATAAGAAGTTATCCGTTATTAGTTATTGGTTATCAGTGTTCATAATCAAGCATTTGCAAAGAATTTAGTCGAAACTAATTTTGCACACCTACTTAGGTATGCGAATATCTGATTTATTTTTCAAAGGTCGTTAAACTTTGTGTGTTGATGAAGTTCTAAAAAGGAATGAGGAATGAGGAATGACCGAGCGAGATGTCCGACATCACGTTCGGTCATTCCTCATACCTCAATCCTCATTCCTTTTCTCTTTTCTTTCACCAAAACCTCTTTCTAACAATGAAGATCAAATTATTCGCTACTGCATTGATTGCACTGTTCGCCATGTCTTTTCAAACTTCCACTGTAACGGCTGTAGATGAAGCATCCCGCCCCTGGGAATTGCTGGGCGAGAAAAAAGTGAATTACGGACTGGACCGTGATGAAATCGTCGTGACTGCGCAGGAGGGCTTTTTTACCGGCCTGAAACTCAAGGTAAAACGCAGTCCGATCAACATGCACAAATTAGCGGTGCATTATGGCAATGGAGAAGTGCAGGAAATTGAATTGCGCGAAAACTTCCGGGCCGGCACTGAAAGCCGGGTGCTCGACCTGCCGGGCAACAAACGCATCATCCGCAAAGTAGTGATCTGGTATGATACCAATAATTTGGCGCGCGGAAAAGGCGTGGTTGAACTTTGGGGAAGGCACTAAGGATAAAGGGCAAAAGGCAAAGGACAAAAAGCAAAAGGAATAATGGTAAACCATTAGTTATCCGAGCGGCTAAAATTGCCTTTTGTCCATTGCTCTTTATATCTGCTCCAGGTGATGCTTCATGTGGGGCAGATAATCCAACGCCAACCATTCCAGGCTATGGAGTTCAGGCCCGTTTTTACCCGTATCACATGGGTTGTTCCAGGCCGGTTCCGGCATCGTTTCCAGGATTCGGGCGATTTGCAGGTTGAGCAAACGCCATAGTTGTATCAACTCCCTGGTATCGGTGTTCTGGTAATTCTGAAGCGCGACCCATTGATCCTGATCGTACACAATATTTTGATTTTGAACGTATTGCGTCACCACAAAGCGCCGGTGGTTGTTCAGGGCGCTATCGATCAGGTGGCCTAGCACTTCTTTTTTCGACCATTTGGCGGGATTGGGTTTGGCGGCCCATTCTGATTCCTGTATTTCACTCATGCGGGTGGTATTTTCGGTTACCACCGTTTTTAGTTCCGTAGCGATTTGTCTCATTTTATTTTTGAAAAATAGCCTGTAAAGCACCATCCAGGATGCGATATTGAAATTCAAAACCAGCTTGCAGAATTTTTTCAGCAGAAACATTATTGCTGTTCAGGATCACGGCAGACATTTCACCGAACAGCAGGCGCATCGCAAAAGCGGGCGCAGGCAATATGAGTGCAGGTTGACGCATCGCGCGGGCGGTTGCCTGAACCAGTGCTTTGATGCGGGCAGGGTGGGGGGCTACGGCATTAAAAGCGCCGGATACATCCGGGTGCTCCAGCGCCCAGATAAAAGCCCGGCACAGGTCGTCGCGGTGAATCCAGGAATACCAGGCTTTCCCGTTGCCAAAATATGCGCCCAGTCCAAAACGCAGGGGTTTTACAAATTCGGCCAATGCGCCGCCTTCTTTTGCCAGCACCACGCCGATGCGTAGTTTTACGGTACGGATACCCATTGCGGCTACTTCGTCCGCCACCTGTTCCCATTGTTCGCAGCAGGATACCATAAAACTCCGTTCGACAGGCGCGTCTGTTTCACGCATGATTTGTTCGCCCGAATTGCCGTAATAACCGATGGCGGAAGCAGAAATCCAGGCTTTGGGCCGGTGTCCGCTGCGTTGCAGCGCTTCTGCCAGCACACGGGTGCTTTGCACCCTGCTGTCAATCAGTTCCCGTTTGCGGGCGGCTGTCCAGCGGCGATCGGCAATGCCTGCACCGGCCAGGTTGATCACGTAGTCGAGATCCGGCAGAGCCGCTTCATCCAGCGTACCGGCAGCAGTATCCCAGGCAAACTGCCCTTCGCCATGCGGGCGTCGACTGAGCAGACGCACGCTGTGTCCCTGTTCGCGGAGCAGTTCGGCGAGCCGGGTACCAATGAGGCCGGA
>JAYSZC010000441.1:0-11336 GCA_043738235.1 Lewinellaceae bacterium
CACCACAGGGCAATTAAAAAAGAAATATACCCAAGAAATTTTGGAATCCAAATATTAAGCCCAATGGGGCACAAGTCGTAAACTTAAAATGATACAATCATGACAGGTAATTCAGAAAAAGAAAAGAAGCAATTAAACCAAATTGTAAAAGAGCTAGAAATTGAGTCAAACAGAATGAAGACTTTAGGCATACTTGCTCTGTTAATCGGGTCGGTTTTCACATTCATATTTTTCTGGTTTATGAGTATTTTAACTAGTAAGATATTTGACAGAATAGAAAAAATGCACAACCAAATTCTTGCCTCTGTTCAAAACGACCACGGTTTTGAAGACTTAACTTCAATGATTTTATTTCTTGGTATAAGAACACTTGTATTTGGAGTAGTTGGAGGTTTTGTACTATTCTTTTTATTCAAATTTGCTAAATCTTGTTTCGACCAATCAACACGTTTTTTGAAGAGAAAACATGCCACTGAATTCTTAGAGTACATTTCTTATAGAGAAGATAAATTAGAAGAACAAATGAAGGCATTTTACATTTGGAATTTAACCGTTGAAAGTGCTTTCACCAGTAAGTCGATTGAATCAAAAAGACCATTTGGAGATTTATGTGGAATATTTGGTGCAGAAGTAAGTAAAGAGGGTACAGCTGGAACAGTTCAAATGTAAACAAATGATGGGGGAATATTGTAATAAATAGCCTGTTGCTAACTCTGCGTGGCTGGTGCGACGCGAAAGTCGCTCAACATACTGTAAGACTCTGATGATCAACAACTTGCAACAATGATTATCAAAGAGACCTTACCTAATTTACTGCAATTAGTTTCCCACGTCAGCGTGCCTTATTGGCAACGATTTGGTACGAAGCCTGACGAAAAGAAGTAGCCCGCTGCAAAGTCCGCTGCAAAGTGTACAGCGCGATAAGGCCAAACCGCGAGGGGCGGCTAAAACTGCCAATGCCGGGCGGTGCGGGGCAGGGAACGGTTGGCAAGCGGAACGGAGGTGAACCTTTGTCAGATGCCCCGTTACAGAGGCTTGGCGAAAAGAGCATTACACGCAGCCCTTTTGTATGGGGAGCGGAAACGCCAAGGATAAAGAATCAAGGGGTACGGTAGCCCGGTTCGGCCACTCAGGGCTCGCAGTCGCTTCCCGACGACGGTCGGGCTGAAAATTCCCCCGGGGTAGAGAAGGCCGCTAAACCAACCACCGTATGCGGAGCGGAACGCGGTAAGCCCGTAGGGGTCTCATCGGAGGGCAGTCGGAAGACAGCCTCAAAGTGAGTAGAAAGGGAGCAATCCCCGACCACGCCCCTGCGGGTAGAGGATGACGGAAAAAGCGAATGCCGGCCTGTAACGGGCCGGACAAATGCCGGAAACAACACGTTGTGCAAGAAACGTTTGTGCGATGGCATTGCACGAAAGTGCGCCCACTTCCGTCGGGTGAATCCCGGCGAGAGCGCTTGCAGAAGAATATGGCAACAAATCTATAATCCACCCACCATGGACGGAAAGCACACAGATGCCGCCCCCGCGCTACCCAAGTCGCTCGCAATTGCGGGGTCAGGCAATGCGTCCGTCACCGGGCAAAACGCATGGCACCTTGCAGATTGGGGCAAAGCCACGCGCTCGGTTCGTTCCCTGCAAGTCCGTATCGCCGAGGCTTACAAGAACAAGCGGTACCGGAAGGTGAAAGCGTTGCAAAACGTCCTGCGCCGTTCCCTGTCCGCCAAGATGCTCGCCGTGCGGCGGGTGACCGAGAACACGGGCAAGCGAACGCCCGGCGTAGACGGTGAACTTTGGAAAACGCCCCAAACGAAATGGCAGGCGGTCTCGCGCCTCACGGGGCGAGGTTATCGGGCGAAGCCCGTGCGCCGAATCCACATCCCAAAAGCGAACGGCAAGAAACGCCCGCTCGGCATCCCCGTGATGCTCGACCGGGCAATGCAGGCCCTGCACCTGTTCTGCCTCGAACCCATCAGCGAAACACAGGCCGACCCGAACTCTTACGGGTTCCGCCCCTGCCGGAGTTGCCACGACGCCATTGCCCGGTGCTTTAGCCTTTTGGCCAAAGAAAATTCGCCGCAATGGATACTCGAAGGCGACATCAAAGGCTGTTTCGACCACATCAGCCACGAGTGGATGTTGCAAAATATCCCCACTGTGTCGAAAGATGCGCTGCGCAAATGGCTGAAAAGCGGGTTCATGGAACGCGGCAAAGGGCTGTTCCCGACCGAAGCGGGAACGCCGCAGGGCAGCATCATCTCGCCGACGCTGGCAAACATGACCTTGGACGGGCTGGAAAGCCACCTCAACAAGGTCTGTGGGATCAGGTTTTACGGCAAACGGCGCATCAACCCGTACCAAATCTATTTCGTGCGCTATGCCGACGATTTTGTCGTCACCTCCAACCGGCGCGACGTGCTGGAAGAACAGATAAAGCCCGCCGTCCGTAGTTTTCTGTTGGAACGGGGGCTATCGCTGTCGGAGGAAAAGACCAAGATCACGAACATAGACGACGGCTTCGATTTTCTTGGCCAAAACGTCCGAAAATACAAGGGCAAACTGCTCATCAAGCCCGCGTCGAAAAGCGTGGACGCCATGTTGGGCAAGGTCAAGGACATTGTCCGCCGCTATTGCACAGCCCAAACCATAGACCTGATAGACAAGATCAACCCCATCCTGCGCGGTTGGGCGATGTACCATCGCCACATTGTCTCGAAAGAAACCTTCCAGCGCATAGACCACAAAGTGTGGAAAATGACGTGGGAATGGGCGAAGCGCAGGCACTCCAACAGCAAGGGGAACATGTGGGTGAAAGGAAAATACTACGCGCCCGGCACTTGGGTTTTGTGTGCGAAAGATGTGCACGGCAACCTGGAAAAGCTGGTACAGGTCGGCACGTTCCAGATCCGCCGCCACGTCAAAATCCGCGCAGATGCCAACCCTTTTGACAAGGCGCACGAACAGTATTTTGAAGAGCGCGCCTATCAGGCCAATTCGGTGAAACACTACGGGCAGGGCATACTGCGCACCCTGTTGAAAGAACAGGGGGGCAAATGCGCACTCTGTCACGAGCCGCTCACCGGGCAGACCGGGATGAACGCCCACCACATCGAGGAAAAACACCTCGGCGGGGCCTACACATTGGAAAATCTTGTGATTTTACACCCGTTTTGTCATATCCAAGTTCACCAGAACAACATACCTTTGAAGTCACCTGTACTTGCTCGAAAAGCATCACATAAGCCGCGTTCCTTCGCCGGAACGTCGTGATTCGCCTGAGCCGGATGCGGTGAAAGCCGCACGTCCGGTTCTTTGGGGGGAAAAGCCCCGCAACGGGCTTACCTACCCGACTCAACCGCCCGCTAGACGCGGCGGTATGGCAGCCATGCCCCCGTTAGCGGTCAGGCTATTTTCGCCTCGTCAGGTCTCCCATCCCTTTCCACCGCAAACCCAAGTACAGCGTCATAGCAGTGTCTCCGACCTGCTGCTCACGTACAGCACGATCATCTCATCATAGATAACAAAAGCGCCGATGCTCCTTTCCAGGAACACCGGCGCTTTAATATTTAACAATGACCGGACGTAATCAGCCTCACGACTGACGACTCACGATTCACAACTCACGTTTACTCTGCTTCTTCCAGCACATTTTCCGGCGTGTCGCGGAAAGGACGGCCCGAGCCGGTCACCTGCAGGCGCTCGTATTGGCGCATACCGGTACCTGCCGGGATTTTCTTGCCCACGATCACATTCTCTTTCAGGCCCATCAGGTGGTCTTTCTTCGCAGCAATAGCGGCGGTAGAAAGCACTTTGGTGGTTTCCTGGAAGGATGCGGCAGAAATCCATGACTCCGTACCCAGCGATGCTTTGGTAATACCCAGCAGCATCGAAATGGCAGTGGAGGGGAGCGCATCGCGGAATTCGACGAGTTTTTTATCGTTGCGTTTCAGGAACGAGTTTTCCTCGCGAATCTGGCGCAATGTTACCAGGGCGCCCGCTTTGAGTTTGGTACTGTCGCCTGCTTCGAGCACGAATTTTTTGTCAAAAATCCAGTCGTTGTAGTCGATAAACTCATTGCGTTCCACCGGTTCGCCCGTCAGGAAGTGCGTATCGCCCGGATCAACAATTTCAAGACGGCGCAGCATCTGGCGAACAATCACCTCGATGTGTTTGTCATTGATATTGATACCCTGTGAGCGGTAAACTTCCTGTACGCCGTTAACGAGGTACGAAGAGGCTGCGAATGGCCCGCGGATGGCGAGGATATCTTTTACAGAAATGGTTCCTTCCGTGAGCGGCGTGCCGGCCCGTACAAAGTCACCGTCCTGTACCAGTACGTGTTTGGTCAGCGGCACCAGGTACTTGCGTTTCTGGCCGTCTTTCGCTTCGATAATGGACTCGCGGTTGCCGCGTTTGATACTACCGAACGTGATCACGCCGTCAATCTCGGCCACAACGGCAGGGTTCGACGGGTTACGCGCTTCGAAGAGTTCCGTTACACGTGGCAGACCACCGGTGATGTCGGCGATTTTACCCAGTTTACGTGGAATTTTTACGATTTGCTGACCCGAACGTACTTCCTGGTTGTCGTCCACCGAAATGTGAGCGCCTACCGGCAGGGAGTATGTTTTCAGTTCCTCGCCTGTTTTTCCATTGATAATGGAAATAGACGGGATCTTCTTCTTGTTTTTACTTTCCGTAACAATTTTCTCTGCGAAACCAGTCTGGTCGTCGCGCTCCATGCGGAAGTTGGTGCCTTCTTCAAGGTTGTTATAGCGAATCAAACCATTGAAATCGCAAACAATCACGGCATTGAACGGATCCCAATCACAAATTTTATCACCGCGCTGCAATTCCTGTCCGTCTACGACGTAGAGTGTTGCACCGTATGGGATATAGTTGTTGGCGAGCGTACGCCCGTTTTTCGGATCCACGCTACGGATTTCACCGGTACGGGATACTACGATCTGTGCTGCTTTACCGTCATTGTCCATGCCATCCACTGTGCGGATAGAGTCGAATTCTACCCGGCAATGGGTACGGGCAGTAATATCATTTTCCGTCATACCGATCACAGCCGTACCACCCGTGTGGAAGGTACGCAGTGTGAGCTGGGTACCCGGCTCACCGATCGATTGTGCGGCAATGATACCTGTTGCATCGCCCATTTCAGCCTTGCGGCCCGTTGCCAGGTTTTTACCGTAACATTTGGCGCAAACACCGTGGCGGCTTTCGCAGGTAAGTACGGAACGAATGGTTACCATCTCGATTTCTGCTTCGTCAATAGCCGTAGCAACCTGGTCGGTAATATATTCGGCGGCGCCTACCATCAGTTCTTCCGAATCGGGGTGATACACATCATGCAGGCTGTAACGCCCTTTGATACGATCCCGGAGGTTTTGTACAATTTTGTCGCCTTCTTTAAAGGCAGTGGTATCGATACCACGCAGGGTCAGGCAATCATCTTCACGAATAACCACATCCTGTGCTACGTCGACCAAACGACGTGTCAGGTAACCTGCGTCGGCTGTTTTCAGTGCCGTATCGGCCAGACCTTTACGGGCGCCGTGCGTGGAGATAAAGAACTCCTGAACGGACAACCCTTCCAGGAAGTTGGACAGGATCGGGTTTTCGATGATCGCGCCGCCGGTATCACCTGACTTACGCGGTTTCGCCATCAGACCACGCAGACCGCACAACTGTTTGATTTGTTGTTTGGAACCACGCGCACCGGAGTCGAGCATCATAAACACGGAGTTGAATCCCTGTTTGTGGGTGCTGATCTCTTTCATCAACTGGTCGGTGATGCGGTTGTCCGCAAACGTCCACTTGTCGATGATCTGGTTATAACGTTCGTTGTAGGTAATCAAACCCATGTTGTAGTTGTCCCACACCTCATCTACTTCCACCTGTGCCGCTTCCAGCGCTATTTTTTTCAATTCCGGAATGATCAGGTCACCCAAGTTGAACGAAAGTCCTGCTTTGAATGCCCAGCCGAATCCGAGTTCCTTGATGGCGTCGAGGAATTCAGCGGTTTGTTTGAAGCTGGTACGGGTGATGATTTCACCGATAATACCTTTCAAGTTCCGCTTGGTCAGCAGGTCGTTGATATAAGGCACGGAAGGTGGTACGGCCTGGTTAAAAATAACACGGCCTACCGTAGTCTTGATGCGTTTTTGTACCGGCTCACCGTTTTCGAGTTGCATGATACGGCACTCGATGGCGGCATGCAGGTCAATCTGGCCTTCATTATAAGCAATCGTCACTTCTTCCGGGGAATAGAAACGGCTGCCTTCTCCTTTTACAGGATTTTCAGGAATGGATTTGCGTTCTTTCGTCAGGTAGTAGAGTCCCAATACCATGTCCTGTGAAGGCAGGGTAATCGGCGATCCGTCCTGTGGGTTCAGCATGTTGTGGCTCGAAAGCATCAACACCTGCGCTTCCAGAATAGCCGCGTGGCTCAATGGTACGTGCACAGCCATCTGGTCACCATCAAAGTCGGCGTTGAAAGCCGTACAAACGAGCGGGTGCAACTGAATGGCTTTACCTTCGATCAAACGCGGCTGGAATGCCTGGATAGACAGTCGGTGCAGCGTCGGAGCGCGGTTGAGCATGACCGGGTGGCCACGGAGGATATTTTCGAGAATCTCCCAAATCACCTGATCCTTGCGGTCCACGAGTTTTTTGGCAGATTTTACGGTTTTTACAATACCGCGTTCGATCAGTTTCCGGATAATGAACGGCTTGAACAGCTCGGCAGCCATCGCTTTCGGGATGCCGCATTCGTGCAGTTTCAAAGTCGGGCCTACGACGATAACGGAACGACCGGAGTAGTCGACACGTTTACCGAGCAGGTTCTGACGGAAACGGCCTTGTTTACCTTTCAGGATGTCGGACAGCGATTTCAGCGCGCGGCCACCTTCCGCTTTCACGGCGTTGGATTTACGCGAGTTATCGAACAGCGAGTCGACGGCTTCCTGCAACATACGTTTTTCGTTGCGCAGGATCACCTCCGGCGCCTTGATTTCGAGCAAGCGCTTCAGGCGGTTGTTGCGTATGATGACGCGGCGGTACAGGTCGTTCAGGTCGGAAGACGCGAAGCGACCACCGTCCAACGGCACCAACGGGCGCAGTTCGGGCGGTACAACCGGCAGGTACTGAATAACGGTCCATTCCGGGCGCTGTCCGGCGGATTCGAGGCCTTCGCGGAAGGCTTCGACGACGCGGAGGCGCTTGTTGGCTTCCGTTTTCTTCGCCATACTGGTTTCGGTATGGGAATCGTGGCGCAACTGAGCGGACAAGTCATCCAGGTTGAGCGTGCTCAACAGGGCGAAAACGGCGTCGGCGCCCATTTTTGCCACAAATTTATCGGGATGCAAATCGTCGAGCAGGTGGTTTTCCTTCGGCAGAGCGTCCAGAATTTCCAGGTATTCCTCTTCGGTCAGCAAGTCCATACGGCTCATGCCTTCCTCTGCTTTAATACCGGGATGCACCACAACGTAGCGCTCGTAGTAGATGATCGCTTCGAGTTTTTTAGAAGAGGTGCCCAACAGATACGCGATCTTGTTCGGCAGGCTTTTGAAAAACCAGATGTGAACCACCGGTACGACCAGACGGATGTGGCCCATACGTTCGCGGCGTACTTTTTTCTCCGTTACTTCCACACCGCAGCGGTCGCAGACGATGCCTTTGTAACGAATACGTTTGTACTTTCCGCAGTAGCATTCATAGTCTTTTACCGGGCCAAAAATACGTTCGCAGAACAAACCGTCGCGTTCGGGTTTGTATGAACGATAGTTGATGGTCTCCGGCTTGAGTACTTCGCCGTAGCTACGCTCCAGAATTTCATCCGGGCTGGCCAGGGAGATGACGATAGAGTCAAAACCCTGATCTGTTTTATTGCTTTTCTTTTTGAAAGGCATATTGCTGTCGAGAATTTGAAATGCGTACGTATTTCTTGGGTTGATGAGGTTTATAAGGTTGATGAGGTTGATATTCATTGGCTCGAATGAAGGTTGATTTTTGCATTCATCAAGTGAATGAATATCAACCTCATCAACCTTATAAACTTCATCAACATTTTAAATCAATTCGTTAGTGCCTTATACACCCAGGTATGTTTCAAAAAATGTTTCATATCCAGGTATTTTTTCCGTTTTGGAACGCCGACATATCCACCCAAATCGGCGCTCATCCAGCGATTGTCGCCGGAAGCGAGGTATTTGAACAGCAGCGCGATACCGCCCGTTTTTTCCGAAGGCAAATGCCAGATAGGCAGTTGCGCGTCTTCGGGGTGCACGTTGTTGTATTTTGCTGAGGTCCAGATGCGTTTGATAAATCGATCGAGTAAACCGAAGCGGCCAATTTTATGGTAACAATAACTCAAAAAATGGGCTTCTTCGTTGAACTTGCTTTGTCCGTTGCGGTGTCGTTCCAGCATTTTTATCCAGATTTCCGGTGCGATGGCATTGATCCGGCGAATTACCGGTAGCGTTGCCGCAAATACTTCTCCGCCGTAATAAAGGGGACAAGTGTCCGGGTTTTTGCCATCGAGGTCTGCATAAATACGCCGCATATCGTTGCGTGTGATACCGTTGATGTCGTAATCTTCAGCATAAGGCATCGGTAGTACCAATAAACCCTGTTGCCTGATTTCAGTAAACAATGGTTCCAAAGATGTGCGTATTATACAGTCAGAATCCAGGATAAGGAATGCTGATTGGTCACTAATTGCTTGACTTTCAATGAACTGTAGTATATCAAAAATGTAGAACTGGTTTCGCCATTTTCCAAAATAACCTTCCGGCGTTTGCCAAGTCAGCGGGATGGTGACGATGTCCACATTTTTTTCCTGTAAAAACGTTTGCAGGTTTAATCCGTCCATCATCGGAAACGCATCTGCCTGTTGATTGGAAAACAGGATATGGCGGGTTTGTGGATTGTAATGTTTGCTCAAGGCAAAAAAAACAGCCACGCAACGCCAGTATACCTTCTGAAAATCAGACAAGTGCGATCTTTTTCCCACTTGCGGATATTCCGAACTTTCTTCGGGACTATCGAGGTAGATCCAGGTGCAGATGCTATTCATTCGTTATCAGTTATCGGTTATCTGTTATCAGGGCGGTAACTTTTGGCATCTTTAAGAAATCAGGCCAAGGGTGACTGCCCTGATAACAGATAACTGATAACCGATAACTATGATTCGAACTTCACATCCAACGCCAATCCGCGCAATTCGTGCACGAGTACGTTGAATGATTCCGGTATGTTTGCTTCCGGCAGGTTGTCGCCTTTTACAATGGCTTCGTAAGCCTTCGCACGACCTTGAATATCGTCCGATTTGTAAGTGAGCAGTTCCTGCAGGATATTGGACGCGCCGTAGGCTTCGAGTGCCCACACCTCCATCTCACCAAAACGCTGGCCACCGAACTGGGCTTTACCACCCAGCGGTTGTTGCGTGATAAGCGAGTATGGGCCGATGGAACGGGCGTGCATTTTATCATCTACCATGTGGCTCAGTTTGAGCATGTAGATAATACCTACCGTTGCCTTCTGGTGGAAACGGTCGCCCGTTTCGCCGTCGGAGAGGAATGTTTGTCCGAGTTCCGGCAGGCCGGCTTTCTCGATCCATGCTTCCACTTCATCGGTTTTCGCTCCGTCAAAGATCGGTGTTGCAAATTTGCAGCCGAGGCGTTCGCCGGCCCAGCCCAGAACCGTTTCAAAAATCTGACCCAGGTTCATACGGGAAGGTACACCCAGCGGGTTGAGGACAATATCGACCGGAGAGCCGTCTTCGAGGAAAGGCATATCTTCCATACGGACGATACGGCTTACAATACCTTTGTTACCGTGGCGACCGGCGAGTTTGTCACCCACCTTCAGTTTGCGTTTTTTAGCAACGTACACTTTAGCCAGTTTCAGTACGCCTGCGGGCAGTTCGTCACCAATGCTGATGTTGAATTTTTCCCGTTTGTAGCGGCCTACTTCTTCGTTGACTTTAATACTATAGTTGTGCAACAGTCTGGAAATCAGCGAATTGTTGGATTTTTCACCAATCCAGTTCTGATAATCCACCTGGCCGTAATCGATCTGGTCGCGCAGTACCTGAGCGCTGAGTTTGGTTCCTTTCGAAACCATTTCATCGCCGTAAATGCTGCGGATGCCGTTGGTTACTTTATCTTTTACCAGCAGTTGCAGTTTGTCGACCAGGATGGTTTTCAGTTTGTTCAGCGCTACTGCGTGTTCGTCGTCCAATTTATCCAACAGCGCTTTTTCCGACTCTTTCTGGACTTTATCCTTTTTAGCGCGGGCAAAGAGTTGTTTGTCGATCACCACGCCGTTGATACTTGGCGGTACTTTCAGGGAAGCGTCTTTCACGTCGCCGGCTTTGTCGCCGAAGATGGCGCGCAGCAGTTTTTCCTCCGGCGTCGGGTCCGTTTCACCTTTCGGGGTGATTTTACCGATCAGGATATCGCCTTCTTTCGCCCATGCGCCGATACGGATGATACCGTTTTCGTCGAGGTCTTTAGTGGCTTCTTCGCTCACGTTCGGGATATCCTGTGTGAGTTCTTCTTCACCCAGTTTGGTGTCCCGCACGTCGAGTTCAAAGTGTTCGATATGGATGGAAGTAAATACGTCTTCCTGCACTACACGTTCGGACAAAACGATGGCATCTTCAAAGTTGTAACCTTTCCAGGGCATAAAGGCCACTTTCAGGTTTTGGCCGAGCGCCAGTTCTCCGTTTTCGGTAGCATAACCTTCACAAAGGATATCGCCTTCTTCCACGCGCTGTCCGCGGCGTACGATCGGTTTGAGGTTGATGCAGGTACCCTGGTTGGTACGCATAAACTTCGTCAGATGGTACGTTTTGCGGGCATCTTCAAAGGATACCATCTGGTCTTCTTCGGTGCGGTCGTAGTTGATGATAATTTCGTTGGCATCTACATATTCCACCACGCCGCTGCCTTCTGCGTTGATCAGCATACGGCTGTCACGCGCTACTTTCGCTTCCAGACCCGTACCTACAATAGGGGAGTTGGGGCGGATGAGCGGAACGGCCTGGCGTTGCATGTTGGAACCCATGAGTGCGCGGTTCGCATCGTCATTTTCCAGGAACGGAATCAGCGAGGCGGACACGCCCACAATCTGGTTGGGGGCTACGTCGATGTATTCGAGTTCGTCCGGCGTCAGGATCGGGAAGTCGCCATGCTCACGCGCTTTTACACGGTCGTTGAGGAAAGCGCCGCCTTCACCTACCGGCGAGTTGGCTTGAGCGATCTTCATAAAGTCTTCCGCTTCGGCAGACAGGTACTCCACATCGCCTTCCATGACCAC
>JAYSZC010000442.1:0-1731 GCA_043738235.1 Lewinellaceae bacterium
CCTTCATCAACCCATTCAGCCCTCCTCATTTCGGAAAATCCAGTATGCTATTGCGGTTGTATAGCATCAGAATCAGGGCTACTGCAAAAAATAAAAACATGATCAGGTATAACATGCAATAGCCTTTGCCACGGGTATTTTGAATATTGTCCATTTTATCCGGTTGTGTGTTGCTGAGAAAAGTGCGGCAAAAATAGAAAGTGCCGGGGAGAATCCGCCATCGACCCGTTTTTTTTCGCTTTTTCAGAATGGTTTTAAAATCGGGCAGGGCATTTTGGATAGTTTATGGGTTATAGGTTTATGAGTTTATGGGTTTATATCCAATACAAAGTGATTTGGAATGAAAAATCAGTACAATAGCCTTAAAGCGAAGCTGCTCAACCATCCAAACCTTCCAGGCCACTTAACTCTGCCAGTCCGGATGCGAAGTTTTGCGTATTTGCGATGGATGAATAGCCGCGCCGTTTTCTATCTTTGCCGCAGATTTTTTATAAAAAATTGATTTTCAGAAAATTATGTACCCGGATTTATCTTACCTTTTTCACGATCTGATTGGCACAGCGCCGGATAACTGGCTTTCTATCTTTAAAATGTTCGGCTTTATGCTGGCGATGGCTTTTTTGGTAAGCGCTGTTGTTTTTTATGCCGAACTCAAGCGAAAGGCGAAGGAAGGTTTTTATGAGCCTGGCAAAACGACGATCACCGAAGGCGCCCCGGCTACCTGGGCAGAGATTGGTAGCAATGCTTTGGTTGGTCTCCTGTTGGGCGGAAAAGGCGGATACGCATTCCAGCATTTTCTCGATTTTCGGCAAGACCCGGCTGCCATCATTTTATCGGCTAAAATGAACTGGCCGGCAGCGCTGATCGGGGCCGCTATTTTAGGCGGACTGACCTGGTGGGAAGCGCAACGAAAAAAGAAAACAGCGCCTGTTACGAAGGAAGTGCAGATATGGCCCCACGATCGCATCAATGAAATGACCGTAGCCGCTGCTGTCGGCGGCATTCTGGGCGCTAAAATTTTTGATGTATTCGACAACTGGGGGTCTTTTGTGGAGGATCCGATCGGCACCCTGACTTCGGGCGGCGGACTCGCGTTTTTCGGCGGCCTGGTATTGGGCTTTTTGGCTGTGGTGGGCTACATCTACCGCCACCATATTCCTTTCCGGCCCACAGCCGATGCCGTAGCGCCGGCACTGACCGCAGGATACGGGATAGGCCGCATCGGATGCCAACTCAGCGGCGATGGCGACTGGGGTATCGTCAATAATGCCCCCAAACCGGGCTGGATGTCCTTTCTGCCCGACTGGATGTGGGCATACCGCTATCCGAATCACGTGCTCAATACCGTATACACTGATCCGGTGGTCAGCGAACCGATCCCACATTGTCCGTTCGATTATTGTATGCAACTATCCGAACCGGTGTATCCTACGCCTTTTTATGAAGTCCTGATGATGGGCGCCGTGTTCGCCCTGTTGTGGTATTTGCGCAAACGTTTGAAAATCAGTGGCATGTTGTTTTTTGTGTACCTCGCGCTGATTGCCACCGAGCGCTTTGTCATCGAAAAAATTCGTGTCAATGTTGTACACGACATCTTCGGAATAAGCATGACACAGGCCGAAATCATTGCCATCGGGTTGTTCGTAGTGAGCCTGGGAGGGATGTTTTATTTGTGGAAAAAGGCGAATAAGACAGGAATAAAACAGGGATGAGGGATGAGGAATGAGGAAT
>JAYSZC010000443.1:0-4200 GCA_043738235.1 Lewinellaceae bacterium
GAGCGATATGTCGTATTCTTTTTCCAAAGCCAGATAATCTAGTATGCGTGTTACTTGTAATATTGTCTTAATTCTTTCATGGCCGACCGTGCTCTTAATTTCACGGTGCCCAGGGGAATATTGAAATGGTCGGATATTTCCTGTTGCGTATAACCCTCAAAGTACATCCATTCGATCACTTGCCGGCATGCAGGCGTTAGTTTTTTTACCAACTGCCTGATACCAAGCGTTTCAACAGGAACCGAGAGCGTGGAATTACCCGTATCCTTATCTACGAAATTATCAATCGTTTGGTTTTTACTTTTCTGGGAATAATATTTGGAACGGGTAAAATCAATGGCCGTATTTCGGGCAATATTAATCAACCAGGTCGCTAATTTGCCTTTTTCAGGGTCATATCGCTCTGTATTTTGCCATATTTTGACAAAACAGTCCTGCAACAGATTTTCCGCCTCCTTCTTGTCTGCCACAATCCTGACTATAACGCCGAAGAGCAGCGACGAATAGTCGTCATACAATTTGGCATAAGCCCCTTCGTCACCGCACTTCAGCAAAGTGACCAGTTGGTTATCCGTATTCGTTTGTTCGAACCCAATTTTCATGGATGCAGGAGTTAAATCCTTCCGCGTGTTTTCATTGGAATATGCGCAAAGGTAAAAAATGAATAAATGTGATCCAATTTTTAAATTACCTCGTCTATACGCACCACTTTAAGGTGGTCAATGGACAGGTTGCGTACTTCAAAGGACTGGATGATTTGCAGACGGGCACTCCCCAGGAAATGAACAAACCGGCAGCCCTGAAAATTATGGAAAAATTACATAAACGCAACCTGGATGCTGTGGTGTCTTCTTTTGCTTCGGATACTCGTTTCCACGGATGGGCGCCACAAGCATTGGATGTAAATGGGTACAAACAGGCTATGTCCGACATTTTCAATGCGCCCACTTGTCGATGCGTACCACTGCTTTGGGATAAGCGCCAATCTGGTATAAACTGCGTTCCGCCGCTGTTATCAGGTCGGGGCGGTGGATTTTTTCCGGAGGCACCAACGCCAGTTCAGGGCACCAGAGACGCACAAATTCACCGCGCGGGTCATAATTTTTTGCCTGTGTCAGGATATTAAAATACCGATCTTCCCGGGGGTCACTGCCCACGCCGGCCACGTAGTTCCAGTTGCCCCAATTGCTGCAGGGATCATAGTCAAGTAATTGACTTTCAAAGTATTCGGCGCCCATTTGCCAGTTCACTTTCAGGTCTTTCACTAAAAAAGACGCTACGTTCTGCCGCCCCCGGTTGCTCATAAAACCGGTCGCGTTCAGTTCGTTCATATTGGCGTCGATAAAAGGGACGCCAGTGCGGCCTTCCGACCAGATATTAAACAGGTCGGCGTGATCGCGCAAGTGCTTCTGCGCTTTGTTCTGGGGGCCGCTTTTCAGGAAAATGCGGTTGGTATATTTCTTGCCAAGCAAGCGGAAAAAATCGCGCCAGAGCAATTCGAAAAACAGCCAGTAAGTGCTTTCATTAGGCCCTCGCTCCTGTTCGTATCGTTTTATTTCGTGGTAAATCTGTTTGGGAGAGAGGCATCCTTGCGCTAGCCAGGGTGAAAACTTGGAGGAGTAATCGCTTCCGACCAGCCCGTTGCGCGTTTCTTTATAGGATTTGATTAAATCTTTTTCCCACAGATAATAGTGAAGCCGTTTCAGACCTTCCGTTTCGCCGCCTTTAAATCCCCAGGCCGTTCGGTTATCCTGCTCGAATTCCGGTAAACCGAAGTCCTGCAACTGCGGCAGATCGCCGCGCTCCAATCCGGCGGGCAGCGGGGGCATGGAAGCCGGGGCAGGAAATGGCAAACGAACCGGGGTAATATTTTCATTTTCCTTGCGGAACTGCGTAAACACATCCGGCGTATGGTGTACCGGCATGGGCAAATCCTGCGTGTGATATAACATTTTGCCGCGTGTGTACAGCAATTCCACACCGACACCCCAGAGTTTTTTTTCCAATGCATCCTGCACCTGCACCTCTTCGTGGGTGCGTTCCCGGTTGCAAAGCACCCAGGAACATTTCAATTCTTTGGCCATATCGCTCACAACACACTCCGGTTTTCCGATGCGGATCAACAGGTCGCAACCCAGTTTGCGCAATTGTTGTCGCAGATCCGCTACGGATTCCAGGATGAAACGGGCGCGAAATTTACCCGTTTTAGGAAAACCGAACCGGGTGGTTCCGGTGAACGTTCGTTCGTCAAAAACGTACACCGGCACAACTTCCTCTGCCATACGCAAGGCGGTGGCGATGGCCTCATTGTCGTGCAGCCTCAAATCTTGACGAAACCAAACTATGGCGCTATGCTTCATAAATATGTGGGAAATAAACGCTCTCGAAGGAAATGCTTCGGGTTGGTCTATAAACTTCAAATCGGGCCTTTTGTTCGCAAGATATCCTCCGGCGTATCCACCCCCATCGTTTCCATATCGGTCAACCGAACCGCGATACGAAAACCGTGTTCCAGCCAGCGCAATTGTTCCAGCGATTCGGCGCATTCGAGCGGAGTGGGGGAGAGGGCTGTAATGTGCAGCAGGGTCTCGCGCCGGAAACCATACAGCCCGATATGTTTGTAAAAAGTATGTTGTGCGAGCCGGTTTTCGGACGTGGCGCCACGTAAAAAAGGAATGGCATAACGGCTGAAATACAGCGCTTCGCCCGACTGGGACAGCACCACCTTGACGATGTTCGGATTGTCGAGCGCCTCGGCCTGTTCTATTATTTTGGCTAAGGTGGCGATACCGGACTGTGTTTGTTCCAGTAATGTATGTGCCAGTAAATCAATTTGTTGCGGTTGAATAAACGGCTCATCACCCTGAATATTCAAAACATATTGGGCATCGGGAAAATGCTCTGCCACTTCCGCGCAGCGATCCGTACCACTTGGATGATCCGGTCGGGTGAGCAGCACTTCCGCGCCGAACATACGCACGTGTTCATAAATACGTTCATCATCCGTAGCCACCACCACCCGGTCTGTGAGTTCGGATAATACGGCCTGTTCGTACACGCGCCGAATCATGGACTTGCCGCCTATATCGGCCAAGGGTTTGCCAGGGAATCGGGTAGACGCAAAACGAGCCGGGATAACGCCGAGAATCATATTTTTTGAAGAGAAACTGAAGGAATTAGTGGCAGATGCTTGTCGCAAACGTATTTTTGCGCTGCAAACATAACCGCAAAGTTCACCAAAACTGTACTATGAGACCCTTATTGCCCCTTTTTATCTCCATTTTTATGGCTTTGCCGGGTATCGGTTACAGCCAGAGCGCCCCCAAAGAGCTCACTTCTCCCTTGCTCACACACAAAGACTCTCTGTTTCTGACCGTTGCGGAAGGGAAAAAATTCCTGCACCATCCCGTCAAACCCAAACAAACCCTGTTCTCCCTGGCACGTTATTATGGCCTCAGCCTGGAAGAATTGTATGAATACAACAGCGCTTTCCGCACCGATCCTACTTTGCATATAGGCTCCCGCGTCAAAATTCCGGTGCCCAACCGCGCCATCAAGCGTTATAAAACATCCACTTTCGTCCACTCCAAAAATGTTCCGGTTTATTATATCGTGCAGCCCGGCGACAACCTGTACCAGATTTGTAAACGCAATTTCGGGATGCCGGTAGATTCCATCGTGCTGCGCAATAAACTGAAAAACAATAATATACATCCGGGACAACTGCTACTGGTAGCCTGGATGGGCATCGACGGCGTTCCTGCCGAATGGAGGCCCGTTCGGGTGTTTACCAAAAATGACGCCATGAAAACGCGTTATGAAGAAGAGAAAAAACGCCATAGGGAAGGTATTTCCCAGGGCGTTTGTTTCTGGCAAAAAGACAGTAAGGAAAAAGGCGATTTATACGCCATGCACCGCGAAGCAGGTATTGGAACCATCATGGCCGTTACCAACCCGATGGGCGGACGCACCGTGTACGCCAAGGTGATCGGACGTATCCCCAGCGGCTATGAAAGCAATGTCGAGGTGATTCTTTCGCCTGAAGCCGCCCGGACGCTCGGCGCCAGAGACCCCCGCTTTTTTGTAAAGGTGAAATTTTTGAAGTAAAATAGACAGTATACAGAATTAGGGTTTTATTCTTCCGCGCATACGCAACCTGAAGTTGTGTAATCCGCAAGGAATGAAAATATTGTAATCCCG
>JAYSZC010000444.1:0-4197 GCA_043738235.1 Lewinellaceae bacterium
GCTGTCCGCAGTCGCATTTGTGTTTTTCAGCGGCGCTTCGGGCGGCATGACGGTTCCCGTGTTGCTTTTTGTATTCATCGCTGCTCATGCCATTGGGCAGGGTGCTGTGATCTGGGTTTTTATTTCTGAAATTTTCCCCAACCAGGTGCGCTCTTACGGCAATTCACTCGGCAGTAGCACCCATTGGGTTTTTGCCGCGCTGATTGCCGCCACATTTCCGTTACTCGCAGGCCGTTTCGGGCAGGCCCCCATTTTTGCCTTTTTTGCCGTAATGATGGTGTTTCAACTGCTTTTTGTGTGGAAAATGATGCCCGAGACGAAGGGTGTTTCTCTGGAAGATTTAGAAAAACAACTGTCAAAATGAAACCACAAGTCATCTGTTTCGGAGAAGTACTCTGGGATTTGCTCCCTACCGGCAAAGTGGCCGGCGGCGCTCCCATGAATGTCGCTTTTCAACTCAATCAACTGGGTATTACAGCGGGTATGATCAGCAGGATCGGTACGGACGAACTGGGCAAGGAAATTTCTGATTTTCTAAAAAATAAAAATGTTCCGACAAAATGGGTGCAACAGGATGAAGCGCATCCGACCGGAATCGTACAAGTAGAATTAAATGAGAAAGGGCATCCCCAATACGATATTGTCAGCGACGTAGCCTGGGATTTTATCGCTACTGAAAACAATGCGCTGGAAGTAGTGAAAAATGCAGATGCTTTTGTTTTTGGAAGCCTTGTTGCACGAAATGAAGCGAGTAAAAATACCTTATTGACTATGTTGGAATACGCCGCAATCCGTGTATTCGATGTGAACCTGCGCCAGCCTTTTTTCTCCAAAGAGATGATAGGCAAATTGCTGCTTCAGGCAGATATTGTAAAAATGAATGACGATGAACTGGAGATCATTGCAGGGTGGCAGGGATACTCCGGTGACTTCAGGGAGAAAATGTCGGCGATCAAAAAGAACTTTCAAATCGATCTGCTGGTGGTTACGCAAGGCGCAGAAGGTGCTACCAGTTTGGGTGAATCCGGCTTTTGCAAACATGCCGGTTATTGCGTCCGGGTACAGGATACCATCGGCAGCGGCGATGCTTTTCTGGCCGGTTATCTCTCTCAATTCTTCGCCCAATGCACACCCGAAAAGTGCCTCGATTTCGCCTGCAAAATGGGCGCTTATGTGGCGACGAAGCGTGGTGGAACACCGGTATTTCACTCCCCTGAATTTGCAAAACTTTCCCTTTCAGGTTATTAAAAATCAACCTTTTATTAAAAATTTTATACATTTTTTTCTTGGAACAATGTTGCTGCTTCTGACGAGTGCAACATTATTTGCACAGAAAATTACAGTGAGCGGCTCGGTCGTTTATCGCGCTACCAGTGAAGCGTTGATTGGTGTGACCATTGTTGAAAAAGGCACACTCAACGGCGCTGTTTCGGATCTGTCAGGAGGGTTTAAACTGACCGTTCCATCCGATGCAACCCTTGTCGTTTCCTATACTGGCATGAAGACGCAGGAAATCGCAGTGAGCGGCATAACTACGATCTCCGTGGAGATGGAGGACAACAACAATACGCTTGATCAGGTCGTAGTGGTGGGTTATGGTACCACGCAAAAACGCGATATCGCCGGCGCCGTATCATCGGTCGGTGTAGAACGGCTGGAAAAAAGGAATCCGCGCTCCATCGAAGAGGCCTTCCAGGGCGAGGTATCGGGCGTTCAAATCACCAATGCCGGCCGGCCGGGCGACCAGGCCATTGTCCGCATCCGAGGTTATGGAACGATCAATAACAATTCACCCCTGATTTTGGTGGACAACGTGGAAATCGGGCGTTTTTTTACGGTCGACCCCAATGATATCAAGAGTGTTACGGTGTTGAAAGATGCCGCCTCTGCGGCCATTTATGGCAACCGCGCTGCCAACGGAGTTATCCTGATTACCACCAAAAAAGGAAAGGGTGAGCGCCAGACCCTTTCGTACAACAACTGGTTCGGCTGGCAGAAAGCTACTTCCACCATTCCGATGCTCAATGCTTCAGAATATGTCACGCTCATCAACGAAGCCGTAGCAAACACCAATGCCGACCGGCTGGCAGCAGGACAAACGGAACTCGCACCCATCTACAATGAAGACGAAGTAGCCCAATGGCAAGGCAAAGAAGGTACTTACTGGCAGGATCAACTGCTCCGTACGGGCATGATGCAAAACCACTACCTGAACCTCAGCACTTCACGGGAATCTTCGCAATATGGTTTTTCCATGGGCTACACAGATCAGGAAGGTATCTATGTGGGCACCGACTTCAAACGTTTTTACGGAAAATTTTCTGCCGAACACACTTTCCGCAAAAAACTGAAACTCGGCCACAACATCAACCTCGCCTACACCAAACAAAACACAGGTGGCGATTACTACGTCAGCCGCGTGTTTATGATGGCTCCGACGGTACCGGTTCGGTTTGAAGACGGCTCGTATGGATTTGATGAAAAAGATGCGGGCAACGGCGACAAGAAAAACCCGCTGGCTATGGTAGATTATGTCGACTGGACCAACACCAATAATCAGGTGTATGGGAATGTGTATGCGATGTACGAATTCTTTCCGGGCCTGACTTTTACCTCGCGTTTCAATTTCGACCGGCGTATTGAAGAGAAAGATTATTTCGAAAGAGAATACCGGCTCGGCAATGTATCGCAGGTGGGTTTTACAGACGTAGCAGATTTCAAGGACCGTACCTGGAACACAGATAACTTTCTGACTTTCAAAAGATTATTTGATTTAAATCACAGCCTGAATGTCACACTTGGGACTTATGCCTTCCACCATTACAACAATTATTTGCTGTCAAAAGGTTTTTTCCCAACCGGCGTGACAGATTATGTTTCTATTCTGGATGCAACAGGTACCAGCAACCGCCAGATCAACGGCAGACCCTCGGAGTACAAGATACTTTCCGTTTTCGGCAGGGTGGAATACAATTATGACAGCCGGTATTACCTTTCTGCTACCCTTCGCCGCGATGGTACTTCGCGATTTTCACCTGATCGGCGTTGGGGCAATTTCCCCTCTGTCGGCGCCGCATGGCGGGTATCGGGCGAACGGTTTATGGAGGGCTTCGCTCAACTCTCCGACCTGAAATTTCGCGCCAGTTGGGGCGAACTCGGCAACTCGGCCATCGGCGATTACGATTGGCAATCCAGGGTGTCCTTCGGCCAGAATTATGTATTCGGCAATACCCTTGCAAATGGCGCAGCGCCGACCGCACTCTCCAACGGAGCCATTACCTGGGAAACCACTGAACAAACCAACCTCGGCATCGACCTCGGTTTTTTTAAAGATAACCTGACTTTTAAAGTCGATTGGTACCGGAAAGACACCCGCGACATGCTGTTGTTCGTGCCGCAACCCGGCACCATCGGCGCAGCCGGCGCCCAACGGCAGAACATTGGTAAGGTGCGCAATTCCGGTTGGGAATTTGAAGGGAAATACAATCGAACCGTTGGAAAGGTATTTTTCAGCATGGGAGGCAATATTGCTTTTTTGAAAAATGAAGTGCTCGATTTAGGCGGCACATCTTTTACGACAGGGCGCGACGGTTATTCGCATATTTATAGAGAAGGTTATGCCCTCCGTTCGCTTTGGGGCTACAAAACAGCAGGAATTTACCAAAATCAGGCAGAAATTGAATCCACGCCGCATTGGGCCGGCGCCGGCCCGGGCGATCTAATTTTTCAGGATTTGAACGGCGATGGCAATATCAGCGCCGATGACCGCACTTTTCTTGGCAACAGCATCCCGGATTTCACGTATGGTCTCAACCTGAGCGCAGAGTGGAAAGGGATTGATTTTTCCGTGTTATTCCAGGGCGTTTCCGGCAATAAAGTGATGTACGCACCGGCCAATTTCGGCGGCCCGGGTTTGGGCAATTTCCTGTATTTCGAGAACCTGCAAGCCTCGGCGCTCCAACGCTGGCAAGGAGAAGGTACCAGCACCACACAACCCCGGCTTTACTGGCGTGCCGACCCGGGTAACAACAATGCCAACTCCGACTATTTTGTAGAAGACGGCTCCTATCTGCGACTCAAAAACCTGCAAATCGGCTATTCATTACCAAAAAAATGGCTTGGAAAAGCAGGGATCGGCAATTTCCGCTTTTATGTCGGAGGTACGAACCTCTGGACCAAAACGAACTACCCGGGTTT
>JAYSZC010000445.1:0-4197 GCA_043738235.1 Lewinellaceae bacterium
CCGCAGGGCTGGATTCATGCAGGCAATAACGGCAGCCTGCTCGAATACGACGGCGCGCGCTGGCAATCCTTCTTCTTACCCGAAAAACAAACCGTCAGGGCTGTTGCCACCGGGAGAAACGGTGAAATTTTTTGCGGTGGATTTGCCGAATTCGGCTACTGGAAAAGCAACGCTTCCGGGCGCACCACGTATACTTCGCTGAGCAATCAGACGATTTCCGATCAATTGCACAAAGAAGAAATATGGCATATCCTGGTACTGCCCGACTGTGTTTTATTTCAGTCTTTTTCTATTATTTACAAGTATGATTATCAAAAAGTTACACCCATCAAGCCGCCGGAGGCCATTATGTTTGCAGGTGCCGTGGAGGGGCGTGTTTTACTGCCGGTCATCGGGCAGGGTTTGTATGAATTAATGCCCGACAACAGTTTTCGTTTCCTGGAAGGCACCGCTGTCCTGCAGGATAAAATTGTGCAGTTCCTCGCGCCCGGCCCGGCCGGCGGCATCTGGATCGGCACCAGCAATCACGGTATTTATGAATGGCGCGACGGGCAGTGCCGGGAGTGGGCGAATCCCCTGAATTCGGAATTGCGAAAATACCAGCTGAATAAGGCCATTGCGCTGAAAAACGGCGGTTGGGCCATCGGCACCATTCTCAACGGGGCGTATATTTTAGATGCTGCTGAAAAACTGCAATACCAGATCAACCGGGCCAACGGCCTGCAAAACAATACGGTGCTTTCCATGCTCGAAGACATGAACGGCAACCTCTGGTTGGGCCTCGACCGGGGGATTGATTTTGTAGCCCTGCGTTCGCCGCTTACTTTTTTCAACGATCAAACTGGCAAAATCGGCACCGTTTATACGGCCGTGCAGTGGTCTCATCGGCTCTACCTGGGCACCAACCAGGGCGTATTTGTCAGAAGCGCTTTGCCCAGTAGAGATGCAGACTTTCAATTGGTGGAAGGTACCCAGGGCCAGGTGTGGAACCTGCAAGTATTTGACAATCAATTAATTTGTGGGCATAATACCGGCACATTTATTATTGAAAAAAACAATGTCGCTAAAAAGATATGCGATATAACCGGCGGCTGGTGTACCCTGCAGGCGCCGGAGCGCCCCGATATTCTGCTACAGAGCACTTATACGGGACTGATTTATTTCAAAAAAAATGCAGCGGGCAGCTGGGCGTTTGCGCAGCGCATTGCCGGATTCAGCGAGCCGCTCAAAAAAGCGGTGTTCGATGCGGCGGGCAATCTATGGGGCGTGCATCCCAATCGGGGACTGTTTCGGCTTCAACTGAGCCGGGACTTGGCACAGGTGACCGATTTCAGGGCTTTTACCCGGCAGGACAAACTGCCTTCCGACTTTAAATTGGGTTTGGCGATGATTGGCCAAGCAGTGGTCATCAATACCGATCCGGTTCCGCGGCGGATTGTCGCGTCCGGCGAACAAATCGAATTTATCCCGATTACAACGCCCACCCATCGCCAGAAATGGTTGCCAGGCGCCCGTTCCGATTATTTTATTATTGACAGCACTGCCATTCGGCTGGTATCCGAAGGAAAAACATTTGATTTGCTCCTCTCGCTGGTGCCCGGTTTTGAAAATATCGTTGCACTTCGCCCCAACACATATCTCTTTTGCCTGGAAAACGGATTCGCCTTGCTCGACCAACAACAGATCGGAGCGGGGCAGACAAATCTTTCGGCCCAGGCGGTCGTCCGTTTAATCGAATCGGCAGATGGAATGTCGGTATTCCCAGATAGCGCATCCCATATTCGTTTCTCATGGCAACAAAACAGCCTGCTTTTCAGGTTTACATCGCCCTTTTTTGAACGTGCGCCCAAGTTTTCCTGGAAATTGGATGGTTTCTCCGAGCAATGGTCGCAGTGGCAATCCGCTCCCGAAAAAGAGTTCACTAACCTGCCTGCCGGAACCTATACCTTCCGGGTTCGGACAGACGCCGGAGGCGGCGAAGACGCGGTGACTTTCCGGATCGCCCCGCCTTGGTACCTGTCCAACTGGGCAGCCTTTGTGTATTGCCTGCTGGCTGCGGCGCTGTTCTGGACGATGGAAATTTTCAACCGCCGCCGCCTGCAACGCCAGCGGCTCCGCCTGGAGTCCGAAAAGGAACATGAAATCCTGGTACTGGAAGTAGAGAATAAAAGCCGCGAACTCTCCAACGCCGCCCTGAACCTCATCCGAAAAAATGAAGCCCTGCAAAGCCTCAAAGACGACTTATTGGATTCGCAAAACGAAACCAGGTCTATCCAGAAAATAATCCGCCGGATTGACGAGCATCTGGAAGCCGACCACGACTGGGAAATTTTTGAAGCGTCGTTTAACCGGGTCCACGATGATTTTTTCAAACGGCTGATGCAGGCCTACCCGGATCTGACTCCCGGCGACCTGCGGCTGGCGGCTTATTTGAAAATGAATCTCTCTTCCAAAGAGATCGCGCCCCTGCTGAATATCTCCATTCGCGGGGTAGAAAACAAACGTTATCGTTTGCGGAAAAAAACAGGGCTGCCGGAAGATGCCAATTTGACCGAGTTTATGATGCGTTTTTGACCGTTTCTGCCTATTTTGGGCATGGCGTAGTAGTGGTGAGGTGCGTTTTTAAATGTTTCTTATTGTTTTCCCGTAATTTCATCCTGCCAAATATTTCAGTCGCCGAATTTTCATTTAAATATGAAATGGCAACCGAAAATGGGCAACGGTAAAAACATTCCATGAACAGATTACTACTTTTCTTCCTGTTTGCGCTATCCTCGATTGCCGCATCTACAGGCCAATCTCCCGTAACGCCTGCCGGATTCACTGCAACCGGGTTCGAGCGCCATGTCGAGTTGCGCTGGCAGCTCAATACTGCCTCCAATATACTGGGTTATAAAATTTTTCGGCGGACCGGCGACAGCGGCGAATTTCTTTTATGGAAACAAGTCGATAATATTCCCGCTACCCTAGAATGGACGGGAGCGGCACAAATAGGCAATACCTTTCAATACAGAATAAAGGCTGTCGCAAACAATGGCACGGAAAGCGACTTTTCGGAAATTGCCGCAGCTACCACACAAACCATGTCGGATGAAGCGCTGCTCGACATGGTACAACGTTCGACTTTCCGTTATTTCTGGGATTTTGCGCATCCGGTGAGCGGACTCGCCAGAGAACGCAGCAACGGCAACGATAATATTGTCACGACCGGCGGTTCGGGTTTTGGAATCATGGCACTGCTGGTCGGGGCCGAACGCGGCTGGGTGACCCGCGAAGAAGCGGTAAACCGCATGGTTCAGATTGTTTCCTTCCTGCAATTTGCCGATACTTACCACGGCGTTTTCCCACACTGGATCAATGGCACAAATGGCAATACAATGCCTTTTAGTCAGTTCGACGACGGCGCCGATCTGGTGGAAACGGCTTTCCTAATGCAGGGCCTACTGGCTGCGCGGCAGTATTTTAACCAGAACACGCCTTTGGAAAACGCTGTGCGCAGTGTCATTACCGGTCTTTGGGAAGATGTGGAATGGGACTGGTTTCGCAAGAACAACAGTCCGGTGCTGTATTGGCACTGGTCGCCCAATTACGGCTGGCAAATGAACTTTCAACTGCGTGGATTTCATGAAGCCCAGATTGTCTACATCCTCGCCGTCGCTTCGCCTACACATCCCGTGCCGGGCAGTTTGTACCAAACGGGCTGGACGAACGGCAATTACGCCAATGGGGCCATTCATTTCGGGCATCCGGTTTGTTGCGGACCTTTCGGCGGCGGCCCCATGTTTTTTGCCCACTATTCTTACCTCGGTTTTGATCCGCGCGGCTTGAAAGATGCCTATTGCAATTATTTTGTTCGCAACCGCAACCACGCGCTCATACAGCGCGATTACGCAGTCGCCAACCCCGAAAACCACGAAGGCTACTCGGCGAATTGCTGGGGATTCACTTCCTGCGACAGCCCCGGTGGCTATGCGGCCCACAGTATTTCAGCTTCCGGCGACGATGGCACCGTGGCGCCCACTGCAGCGCTTGCCTCCATGCCTTATGTGCCCGCAGAGAGCATCGCTGCCATGCGCTGGTTTTATCGCGAACAGGGCGAAAAACTCTGGGGATTGTATGGCTTTTACGACGCCTTTAACCTGGATCAGAACTGGTTTGCTACTTCTTACTTAGCCATCGACCAGGGGCCGATCGTGG
>JAYSZC010000446.1:0-11295 GCA_043738235.1 Lewinellaceae bacterium
CCGCAGCCTCGCTTTGGGCAAAAAAGCCTTTCAGGTTGTCTATATCGTTCGCTGAAGACTCCGTTACATCAAAAGCAAGGCAAAACTTATCGTCTGTAATGCGATGATCGAGCGATTTTGCTTCTACACCCGGCCACATGCCGCAGATGGTATAAAAAGTAATGGTCATGCCCCATGCTGCAAACAATACCGTCAATTCAAAAGTGATCGGGATAAACGCCGGTACGGACCAGTATGGCTTACCACCAAATACAATCGGCCAGTCGCGGGTGAAAATCCAGGTCATGGTCATAAACCCGAAGATGGCACCGATGGCACCGTAGATAAATCCGAGGTAGTGCAGACGGCTTTCTTTCAATCCCAGAATCGGATCCAATCCGTGTACCGGGAAGGGCGTATACACATCCATAATATCCAGGTGTGCAGCGCTCGCCGCTCTCACGGCCCTTTTCAGGTCTTCTTCGTCGTTGTACAGGCCGTAAAGGACTTTTTTAAATTCAGTAGCCATATTCAGAGTGATGAATTAGCAATGATAAATTATTTTTTAGTGGAAACTTAAAGTACAACTACTGTACTGCTCCACCTGTTTTTTTTAGTGCTTCTCTTCTTTCTTTTCAGGAGCCGATGCGCCTTTGTTCGCGTCGTGGTGACCGTATTTCGCATCCGGGCCGATGTATTGATCGCCTGCCACTTTCAGAATTGCCTTCACCTCTGCAATGGCAACCACCGGCGCCACCCTTGTGAAAATCAGGTACAGGGTAAAGAAAAGCCCCAGCGTACCCGTAAAGATGGAAATCTCCACCCAGGTCGGGCGGTAATAACTCCAGGAAGAGGGTAAAAAGTCGCGGGCCAGCGTGGTGGCAATGATGACAAAACGCTCGAACCACATACCGATATTGACCACAATACTCAGGAAGAAAGTCCACCAGATGCTGCGGCGTATTTTACGCGACCAGAAGAGTTGCGGACTCACCACGTTGCAGAACATCATACCGAAATATGCCCACCAGTAGATGCCGAATACACGGTTGTAAAACGCGAACTGTTCGTAAATAAACCCGGAATACCAGGCGATAAACAGTTCCGTGAGGTAGGCCACACCGACAATCGTACCCGTGAGTACCATTACCTTGTTCATGGATTCGATGTGATTGATGGTAATATAATCCTCTAATTTGAGTACTTTCCGGGTAATGACCATCAGTGTTTGCACCATGGCGAAACCGGAGAATACCGCGCCCGCAACAAAATAGGGCGGGAAGATGGTGGTGTGCCAGCCCGGTATAACAGAGGTGGCAAAGTCGAAGGATACAATGGTGTGTACGGAAAGTACCAGTGGGGTGGAAATGCCCGCCAATACCAGCGACAAGGCCTCCCAGCGCTGCCAGTGTTTGGCGCTGCCCGTCCAGCCGAAAGAAAAAATCTCGTACATCTTGCGGCGAAATCCGGAAGCGCGGTCGCGCACCGTTGCCAGGTCGGGTACCAGACCGGTATACCAGAACAGGAGCGATACGGAGAAATAGGTGGAGATCGCGGCTACGTCCCAAAGCAGGGGCGAGTTAAAGTTCGTCCAAAGCGGACCGCGTGTATTCGGAAACGGCATGATGAAAAATGCCAGCCAGACGCGTCCCATGTGGAAAATCGGGAATTGTCCGGCGCATATCACCGCGAAGATCGTCATCGCCTCTGCGGCGCGGTTAACACCTGTGCGCCAGCGCTGACGGAACAGCAACAAAATCGCCGAGATCAGCGTACCGGCGTGACCGATACCGATCCACCAAACGAAGTTGGTGATATCCCATGCCCAGTTGACGGTGCGGTTGGCGCCCCATTCACCGATACCTTTCCATACCGTCCAGACGATCGCGAAAGTATACAGACCCAGGAAAGCAGATGACACCGCAAATGCCAGGATCCACTCGCGCGTTGGACTTTTCTCTGTGGGCGTACATAGATCCTCCGTGATGTTGTGGTAGGATTTATTTCCCGTAATCAATACGTGCCGAACCGGCGCTACTGCTTGAGACATAATTAAAGATAATTATGAATGATGAATGATGAATGATGAATCCCGTCGTAATGCCGTATATTCATCATTCATCATTCATAATTCATCATTAAGAATAAAGTTCTTCGTTACTGTTCATCACTTTGGCGGAATAATTCACTGCAGGGCGTACGTTGATTTCTTCCAATACTTTGTACGCCAGCGCCGCCGCTGCTTTGGTTTTCTTATTGACTTCGCTGTCGGCGTTGTTCAGGTTGCCGAATACGATCGCGCCGGTCGGACAAGCCGTCTGGCAGGCGGAACGCACATCATTGTCCAGAATAGCGCGGCCTTCGCGTTTGGCGGTCAGTTTGCCTTCCTGGATGCGTTGCACGCAGAAAGAGCACTTTTCAATCACACCGCGCGAGCGAACCGTTACGTCCGGGTTCAGAACCATCCGAACGAGGTTGTCGGAATAATATGGTTTTTCGTCGCCTTCCACGTGGAAAATGCGTTCCTCATTGGCCGGCCAAAGATCGGCGGTCGTGTAGTCGAGCCAGTTGAAACGGCGCACTTTATAAGGGCAGTTATTGGCGCAGTAACGCGTACCGATACAGCGGTTGTAAGCCATCTGGTTCAGACCCTCCATAGAGTGCGTGGTAGCAGAAACCGGACAAACGTTTTCACAAGGCGCATTGTCGCAGTGCTGGCACATCATCGGCTGGTACACCACGTTCGGGTTTTCTATATCGCCATAGAAGTAACGGTCGATGCGCAACCAGGTCATTTCGTGGTGACGGGCCACCTCTTTTTTACCTACAACCGGCACATTGTTTTCACTCACGCAGGCCACCTGACAGGCGCCGCAGCCGATGCAGGAATTCAGGTCGACATACATCCCCCATTTCAGGCCGGTTTTGAACCATTCATCGGTGCTGGGATACAGGGTTTGTGAATTCAGGTGCTCCGCTTCTTCGTGAAATTCTTCCATTTTGTCGCCCAGTTCCTGCAAATCTTTCAGGTTGGTCTGGAAAATAACGGATCGTTTGGTCAACGAACCCTGGAAATATTCGGCTTCGTCGATATTTTGTGTCGCATCGGCAGCACTGTGCAGGCCCATGGTATGGTGGTGCTGTACGCAGGCGAAGTCTTTATCCACACCTACTTTGTCGGACACTTTTACATCCGAAGCATAGTATTGTGTCAAGCCGCCTTCTACTTTCAGGGCGGGATTCACATTCACCCCGAAGGAAACGCCGCAGCCGCCCATTTTGCGACCGCCGCCCAATGCGATGGATACTGTACCGGGCGCCTGACCGAAGTTGCGCACCACGGTACAGGTCAGTTTCCGGCCGTTGACTTCCACTTCCACCTGCTCGCCGTCTGCCAGGTTTTTCCAGCCCTTGATGGTATCTTTTCCGTTGGTTTCTATCGGGATATTGAGGTAGTTGCCCCAAACGGTGCGGTTCACCGGATCGGGCATTTCCTGCAACCAGGGGTTGTGGGCATACTGACCTGCGCCGATATGGACCGTTTCGTAAAATGAAATTTCCAGTTCTGCGCCGGATGGTTTGGAAACGCCGTTTACATCCACCGTGCCGGCAAATGCAACAGGAGCCGGCGTTGCAGGTATTTCAAAAACGCCGTCGTGGAGACTCATGTCCCAGAAAGCGGCGGGAGTACCGTATTTCGTTTGGGCATTGAACAGATCGCCGCTTGCCCAGTTGGATTTCAGGTATTGGTAGTATGGTTGTTCGTCCTGACGATTGAGGTCGACACTGTCCGCCCATTCGAGCAAGGTATGTTCCGCCTGGCGGGTATCGAACAAAGGAGAAATCGTCGGCTGGATCAGGCTGAAATGGCCTTTTTTCGGTTCTGCATCGCCCCAGGATTCAAGCTGGTGGTGCGCAGGAGCAGCATAGTTGCACGCTGCAGTGGTTTCGTCCACCACTCCGTTGAAGGAGATGCGGACGGGCACTTTTTCGAAAGCGGCTTTGAAAGCCTCAGAATTGGGCAATTCCCAGGCCGGATTGGCGCCCCAAACGATGGCGACTTGCACCCGGCCGGCGTTCATTTCAGCCATCAGTCCGTCTAAAGCGCGCTCGTCGCCCTGACGCTGGTAAGAAGGTGTGCCGAAATCGACCGTTGTATTCAGGTTGCCCAACAAATCATTGATTTTATTGACAATGATCTGCTCAGCCACATTGTTGGAATCGCTGACGACCAATGATTTGCCCGTTGCATTGCGCAGTTCGGCTGCAATTTTTTTGATAGCCGCCGCCGCTTTTTCATTGACTTTCGGGCCGCCGCTGCCGCCGGAAAGTTCGTTGTACAGGGCAACGATGGCAGCGCCCATTTCGCTGGGTTTGATCAGCACGCGGTTGTCCGCATTGGAACCCGTGAGGGACATGTGGCTTTCCACCTGGTAGTGGCGCGACATTTTGACCGTTTTGCCGGGTGTTACCTTGCGGTTTTTGGCATAAGCACGGGCATATTCGATCGGGCTGATCCAGGTGCCGAGGAAATCGGCCCCGAAGGAAACGATGACTTCCGCCAGATCGAATTTATAGGAAGGAATGACCGCCGCGCCAAAAGACTGTTTGTTGGCTTCCAGCAAAGCAGCGCTGGAAACGGGATCATACGTAATAACTTGTGTGTTCGGGTATTTCGCAACAAAATCAGCCAGCGCCTTTTTGGCCGTCGGGCTGATAATGGTATTGGAAATGATACGCACCGGAGCGCCTGTGGCTAATTTGGCTTTGATTTCGCGGTCGAGCGCCGGCCACTCCATTTTTTCCACCTGCCCTTCGCTGACTTTACCGGCATGCTGGATACGACGGGTATCGTACAAACTGAGTACGGCAGCCTGTGCGCGGGCACTGGTACCGCCTCCCGTGATGCCACTCAGGGTGTTGCCTTCAATTTTGATCGGGCGGCCTTCGCGGGTTTTGACCAATACGGCGCAATAATCGCCACCATTCACAACGGAGGAAGCGAAATAATTGGCAACACCCGGCACGATGGCGTCGGGCTTGGTCACATAAGGGATGGCTTTTTTGACCGGAATCTGGCAGGAAGCAGCAACTGTGGCCGCACCGAGTCCGAATCCCAGCATTTTCAGAAAATCACGGCGGCCAGTCTCCCATTTACCATCGGTCTGATCGACGTTTTCCATGGAAAACTCTTTTTCCGCCGATTGCAGAAAGGATTCTTCCCGCATCAAATCTTCGGTGCTTACCCAAATACCGTTATCGTGGTGCATATCTTGTATAATGATGAATGATGAATGATGAATGATGAATGGCGAAACTGCCACCTCTCACTCATACCCCATTTTTTTTGAATAATGAATGATAAATGATAAATGATGAATGGCGAAACTGCCACCTCTCACTCATTTTACCTTTCAAAGAACTATTATGACGAACCTGAACGCTAAATGATATTCATCATTTATCATTCATCATTCATCATTATCAGTAATGGCATTTCTGGCATTCCAGACCGCCGATTTCTTCAACTGTTACTTTCTCGCGCTTGCCATTGTCCAATTCCTTGTGGTAGCGCTCGTATTGTTTGTAATAGTCATTGGCTTTAAATTTCACTTCCGTTTCGCGGTGGCAATTGATACACCAGCCCATGCCGAGGCTGGAATATTGGTACACCACTTCCATGGTTTCTACCGGACCGTGGCATTTCTGACAGGCGATCTCGCCGACAGCCACGTGTTGGGAGTGATTAAAATACGCGTGGTCGGGGAGGTTGTGGATACGTGTCCATTCAATCGGCCCCTGAATTTTACCGTTGGAGTCGTTTTTCAGCGAACCTACAATTCCTTCCCATTGCCGTTCCACTTCGCTGCGGCCATTTTCATCCATCGCCGTGAGTGTTTTTTCGATCATGTATTCCTGGCCGATCCATTTTTTGTACAGTTCTTCAATTTGTTTATCGCTCCAGTTCTCGTAATCATCGATATACTTGCCGGTGATCGGATCGAAGCCGATAGAAGCAAATATTTTGGTAATCTCTTTCGTGCCGCTAAGGGTACCTTTCTTGACCGCCGTGTGACAGTTCATACAGGTATTGGTGCCTGGAATGGAGGAGTGTTTGGAACGGCGGGCCGAATCGTGGCAATATTGACAGTCGATTTTATTGGCTCCGGCGTGTAGTTTATGGCTGAACGCAATCGGCTGATCGGGTTCGTATCCCTGCGAGCGACCCATTTGTGTGGCATTGTCCACCATTTTGTGGCCGAAAACAAGTACCAGGGCAAACACCAGAAACGCGATGGCGCCTTTGGTGCTGAGTATCTGCGCCACGGTTTTGTTGATTGGAGTTTGTCCGGACTGCACAAGTGTTACGTTGTACAGGTTGTTGACAATGCGCATCAGGGCGAAAGCAAGCAGCGCCAGGATGGAAGCAAGACCGATAAACATCCAGGGCATTTCGGCGGATTTTTCACCGGCGGCCACATCATCAGTCGGGGGCTTGGGGCCGCCGGAGCCGTTGACATACACATCATTGATGTACAAGATCATACTTTCGATCTGCTCATCCGTGAGGCCCGGGAAGTTGTTCATGGCCGCGGGTTTCCACTTGGCCCACAATTCGACTGCGCGCGGGTGACCGGCGGCAATCATAGCCTGCGAATTGCGAATCCAGGAATAAAGTTCTGCGCGCGGATACGCCGCCCAACGCTCTTCCGTACCGCCGAGGGCGGGGCCGGTAAGATTGTCCTTCATGTTTTTGTTATGGCAGGAGGCGCAGTTGGCAACAAAGAGTTCCTTGCCGGCTTCTTTGGTCGGTTGCGCTTGCATGGTAAGCGCAGTGGCGAACAAGAATGTAAAAACCCAACAAATGCGTTTAAGCATCATATCTGTGTAAAGTTGATTTGCTCAATGGTGGGCAAACTGGCCCAATTTTTTGGTAATGTGCGGATTGACGAACCTTTCGGCAGCAATTTGTCAGCGCAAAGGTATCAACACGCGAATTTTCACCAAACAATGTGTTAAGAAAGCAATTTATTTAGATGAACTCTAAACTCACGGCCCCTTGAAATGATTTGTTAACGGCAGCGCGCAAAGGTAGATAAGGAAAGCACGTTTCCAAATCGTGGGGGAAAAAAAGAAATGAGGAATGAGGAATAGCCGAGCGTGATTAACAGGGATGAGGAATGAGGTATGAGGAATGACCGAGCGTGATGTCCGACATAACGCTCGGACATTCCTCATTCCTCATCCCTGCTGAGTCCTCTAATACATACTTAAACAAAACGTCCTTAGTCCTGTTTCAACGCCCATGAAAGTCGATACTCAACTCCGCACCCTGGGCGCCTTAAAAAAGAGCGGATACCAGTCCCGCTCCGTCAAAGATGAACTTCGCGCCAACCTGATTGCTAAAATCCGAAACAAGGAAATTGTATTTCCCGGCATCTACGGATTCGATGATACCGTGCTGCCCGATGTGGAACGCGCTATCCTGAGCCGACACAATATATTATTGCTGGGTCTGCGCGGACAGGCAAAAACCCGTATTGCGCGGATGCTGGTGCACCTGCTCGACGAATATATCCCCGTTGTGGAAGGCAGCGAACTCAATGACGACCCGCTGGCGCCCATCAGCCGCTGGGCCAAGGACCTGATTGCCGCCAAAGGAGACGATACCCCGATCGAATGGCTACACCGCGACGAACGTTATGTGGAAAAACTGGCAACGCCCGACGTGAGCATTGCCGACCTCGTGGGCGATGTCGACCCCATCAAAGCCGCCAACCTGCGCCTCCCCTACTCCGACGAACGGGTGATCCACTTCGGACTGATCCCGCGCTCGCACCGCTGCCTGTTCGTGATCAATGAATTGCCCGACCTGCAGGCGCGTATCCAGGTATCGCTGTTCAATGTGCTACAAGAAGGCGATATGCAAATCAGGGGTTTCAAACTCCGCCTGCCCCTCGATGTGGAATTTGTATTTACCGCCAACCCGGAAGACTATACCAACCGGGGCAGCATCATCACGCCGCTGAAAGACCGCATCGAAAGTCAGATCACTACGCACTACCCCTCATCCATCGAGATCGGTCGCAAGATCACGGAACAGGAAGCCCGCGTCGGTCCCGAACAAAAAGAAAAAGTGCGGATGCCGGAAGTGCTGAAAAACCTGATTGAAGAAATCGCCTTTGCAGCCCGTGACAGCGAATTTGTAGATAAAAAAAGCGGCGTGAGCGCCCGCCTGTCCATTTCGGCTTTTGAAAACCTGTATTCCACTGCCGAACGGCGTATGCTGCTGAACGATGAAAAAACTACCACCGCCCGGATCACCGATTTCTGGGGCGTGATCCCGGCCCTCACCGGCAAAGTGGAAATGGTGTACGAAGGCGAACAGGAAGGTCCGCACGCCGTCGCCCTGAATATTATCGGCGTCGCCCTGAAAAAGGTTTTTCTGCAATACTTCCCTAACCCCGTGAAACTCAAACGCGGACAGGAACGCGACCCCTACGGCACGATCAAAGCCTGGTTCTCTGCCGGCAATGTAGTCGACCTGATGACGGATGATAGCGGGAAAAAATTCCTGGCCGAACTCGACGGTATCGCCGGACTCAAAAAAATGGCGGAAACGGTCAAAGCCGACGATTCGGAATTGCACACCTATATGGAACTCTGCCTGCACGGTCTCGCCGAATTCGAAGTGCTGAGCAAAGAGTTTATCGAAACCAAATGGGTGTTCAAGGATTTCCTGAGCGGGAATTTGAAGGATGAGGGGGATGACGATATGCGGGATTTGTTTAATTAAAAAAAAGGGCAAAAAACAAAAAGCAAAGAACCAACTTGAGTCATCCCGGATTTGACAGAGATTCTATTGGCCAAAGGGGTGTACGGGCGGATGAAATCCGCTATCCGCGAAAATTCAGTCAACTCTAAAGCGGGAAAATCCGGGATGACTCATGTTTGCCCCTTGCTTTTTGCCCTTACCCTTTTAATTAGTTAGAACAACCCTCCACTACAGCCCCGCAAAATGCTGAACCAACTCATGCTCCGCAAACACGGGCCGTTCCTGCCGTACCGCCTGCTTGGGCGCCTCCCCCTTCAGCATAAATTGCAGTACTGCCCGCGTGACGCCCGTCGTACCGAGGTGGTGACCGCCTTCTGCGGGGCTGTACAAATGACTGCCCGGCCAGAAATCGTGGTAGCGCCGCGCCTCCGCGTAGGGCGTAACGGCATCCGAGGGGTCGTGCACCAGCAACCCTTCGATGTGTGTGAAAGCGGCGCTCATCACAGCAAAATCGTAGTAATCCAGTGAATGCCCGACGCGCTGTTCAAATCCGCGCACCATATTCCAGTACAGCGGCGACCAAAGCCCGAGGATTTTCTTGTATTGTTTAAAAACACGCGGCGCGTAACTGAACGAGGCCATCACCACCATTCGTTTGGGGTGCAGGGCGCGGGGCAAATCTTTCAGGGCATAGACGCTGCTGCTGCCGCCGAAAGAATGTCCGGCAATGGCATACACGGGGCCGTAATCTTCCAGCAGCGCGCGGATAATCTCGGCATTGGCAGGGATGTTTAATACCCCGACCGCCGCGAAGCCGTGTCCGGGCGGGTCATAGGCCAGCACACGGTAGCCCGCTTCCACCAGCTCCGGCACAAAATGGCGCCAGCGGCCCGCATTGTAGGCCCAGCCGTAACTCAGCAGCACCAGCGGCGCATCTTCTGCGCCCCAGTGGTACTCCACGATATTTTGTCCGGCCACCTCGCGCCGAATTTGCCGGGCCGTTTCCAGAAACTGCCGCTCTTTTTCGCGCACCTGCGGTTTGGGCGGTTTGGAGAATATCTGCACCGCCATTTTGGTGGCTTGTTGGGGGGCCGCCAGCGACCAGAGGTTCAAACCGAGGCCGATGGTTTTGGTGATGATTCGTTGCATGAGAGGGTGTTTTTCGGTTTATGAAGGTTTATAAGGTTGATGAGGTTGATAATAACCACTCTAATGGGCAAAATTTCCTCTTTTCGAGTGGCTATTATCAACCTCATCAACTTTATAAACCTTTATAAACATTCCTTAAACATTTTTTTCCCAAATAGCGCCACCGCCCGGGCCACAAACTGCTCCAGGTGTTGCGCATCGTTGCTGACTTTGTACATAATAATCGCGCCTTCGTATTCGCACAGCAGGCGGTAGGCCGTAGCCGCCGCTTCGTCGGGTGGCATCACAGCGCGTAAGATGCCGGATACGACTTGTTTCCATTCGTCCCAGATGGCCTGGATGGCTTCGTTAAAAAGTCCGTCGCGGCCTGTTTCCAGGGCTGTATTGGCAAAAAAGCAGCCCTGACGCTCCATTTTCACGAGGCGGTTCTGCCGGCGCAGCAGTTTTTCGAGCCGCTGCTCCGGGGGTAAATCCTCCTGCGCTACTGAAAAAACGGTGCTGCGCAGGGTCTCCTGTGCGTACTCCACCACGGCGCGCATCAGGCTTTCCTTGGACAAATGGTGGTGCATCAGCCCCGATTTGCCCAAACCCGTGGCCTCCGCCAGCATACTGACCGAGGCGCCGTGGTAGCCGTGCCGGTTGAAAACTTCCCAGCAACGCTGCAATAATTCCTGTTTTTCTATTTTTTTGACTGGCATATACCGAACGTTCGTACGGCAAAGGTAAGGGGAGTTTGGGAATTGGGCAAGGGGGCTGGGGGATTTTTTTTTCTTGCCAGGTGTGCCTCTTTTATGAACAACTCATAATTGCCACCGCGACTGCTCTTTTGCCAATAGTTCAGGCCGAAAGACTACCTGGAAACAGATGCATGCTGTTCCGTATCTCTTTGGCTGCGATAGCGCTAAAAAGAAGGAAATACATATCTACATCACCATAAAAAGTTGGTGAAATATAAAAAAGTCCGCAGAATATTTGGAAAATTTGCATCAAACCATTATTATTGCAGACTCAAATAATTGCCAGGTGAACCAAAATTTTCCCTATCCTTTTTCAGAACGCCCTTGCGTGTATCCAGCCATTTTGGTTGCATACACGCAAGGGCGTATGTATGCCAATGGTATCCGGGAGTTGCGTGAAGCCAACTTATTCGGCTGGTTTTACGCAACTGGCGGGTGTGGGATTGGGGTTGATAAAGCAGGTTTTTACGCAATAGCGCCTATAGGGGGAATTGACGGCAAACCATAGTTCCCTGCAACTGAAAAAACAGAAAAAATATAATAATAAGTAATAAAATGTAACTGTTTAGCACCCGAAGGGTGCGACATATAAATCAGCGGTGCTGCAGAGAGCACGAAGTTCATTGAAAACATTGAGTTGATGCTTACGACAAG
>JAYSZC010000447.1:0-4189 GCA_043738235.1 Lewinellaceae bacterium
GACCACTAAATGCTTCCGATTTGTGGAATTCATCCCATACGTTTTTAGTACTCTAAGCCCCAAAAATCATGCGTTTTGTAAAAATGTCCAGTAGTGTGGAAAGGAACTCCTGCTGAGGGCGGAAATCCGTTTAAATCCGCAACCATCCGTTTCATCCGTGTGCCATCCCTCTACGCGGGGAAAATTCGCATTCCATTTTTATTCCAACCCCATTCCTTCCAACAACCCCTCCAGATAATGCTCCCGAATCCCGAATCCATCTTTCAGCGCCGCTATTTTGTCCAATGCAGCCTGCTTGGGCGCCGTTTTTTTATTGACGATGGCCGTAATCATCACATTTTTGGCCGTGTGTTCGGTAGAGATAAATTCAAAAACATTGGTTTTGTAGCCGTTCGCTTCCAACAGCAGGGCGCGGATGCCGTCGGTCAGGATTTCGGCCTGCCGTTCTTCCAGAATACCGAAACGCAGGACGGGGGCCATTTCATTGCGGGTTGCCATATCGCGGCGTATCTGTTTGTGGCAGCAAGGCGCAGCGACAATAATTTGTGCCTGTTGACGGATGCCTGCCGCCAAAGCCAGGTCGGTGGCCGTATCGCAGGCGTGCAGCGCGATCAGCATATCGAGCCGCTCGGGCTGGTAGTCGTTAATATCCGCCGCTACAAACTGAAGCCCTTCAAACCCGTTGTTTTGGGCCGTTTTATTACAAAAATCCACCAAAGCGGGCCGGAGTTCAATGCCCGTGACCTGTGGTTGTAGGCCCATGCGTTCTTTTAAAAAAGCATACAGCGCAAATGTCAGGTAGCCTTTTCCGGAACCCATGTCTGCGATACGCGCATCTGCCGGCAGGGGGTGGCTGCGGAGCAGGTTTTCGATAATTTCTAAGTATTTATTGATTTGCCGCCACTTATCCTGGGCGGAAGCCAGCACTTCACCTTTGGCGCTGCTGATACCGAGCGCGTGCAACCAGGGTGCGGCGGAGTCGAGCAGTCGCTTTTTTTCGCGGTTGTGGGCGGTATCGATGCCGGCGGATGTCATGCTGGGTTTTTTATCGTTGAACTGCGGCGTTCCGTGTTTTTCGAATCGCAGGGAATAATCGCGTTCTGCGGTAAGCAGTTCGGCATTTTGAAAAGAAGTGCCCAACATCTGTTGCAAATGACCGAGCGCTTCCTGCAAGCTGTAATTTTTTACCTCGTCGCGGGTTTGATAGCGGTAATTGAAGGCTATTTTTACACCGTTTTTTAAGGTAACCGGCCGGATGTAGATGTTTTTCAAATCGGCTGCTGCGGCAGTGCCCGGTTTGCTCAGGATGCATTTGAGCAAATGACCCGCTTCAAAAGCGTTTTGAAAAACTTCCAGAAAACGGTGCGTGGACATGATGGATGAGGTGTTGAGTGGTGAGAATGTTGAGGTAAAAAACAAAAATAAAGCTTTAACCACCAAATTAAGAAAATGTTAAAACGTAATGCAACCCTCTTCTAAAAACGATGTCATTACACTCAAATAACGAAATGGACGCACTACAAACGCACCGCGACCTGGTTGAACGTTGTCGGGAAGGGCACCGCGAAGCACAGTTCGAGTTGTACCGCCTGTATTCAAGGGCTATGTACAATACGGCTTTGCGTATGGTGCAGCATCCGCATGATGCCGAGGATTTGTTGCAAAGCATTTTTGTAGAGGTGTTTACCAAGCTCGATTCTTTCCGGTACGAAAGTACGATCGGGGCCTGGATCAAAAGAATCACCATCAACAAATGTATCAACTTCCTCAAGAGCCGTCGGTTGGCGCTGACTGAGCTGACCGTGTTCAACGACAGAGCTGAAGAAACGGAGCCGGAAACGGAGCCGGCGTACACGGTTGAAAAAATCAACCGGGCTATCGCCGATTTGCCCGACGGTTACCGGGTAGTATTTAATTTGTATGCTGTGGAAGGCTACGACCACGAAGAAATTGCACAGATTCTGGGTGTGACCGAAGCCACTTCCAAATCACAATATAGCAGAGCCAAAGCAAAACTGAGGGAAGCGCTAACGACGTAAGTAAAAACAATTTGTGACAATGCAGGACTTAATAAAGAATTTCATCCAACAACATCGCGCCGCATTCGATCCGAATGTGCCGGGAGCAGATGGCTGGACGGGCGTGAAAAGCGCGCTCGACCGTCTGCAATCCGCTGATTTGCTGGAACAACACATTGCGATCAACCGCGTTTTGCTGGATACGGAAGTGCCCGCATCGTGTGTGTGGGAAAATATCAGTGCGCATCTCGACGGCCAGCATGGATCATCAGACACACTGGAGTGTTATATCCGGCTGAACCGCGCGGAGATGGATATGGCGATACCGGATGCGAATATCTGGAATGGCATTGAAAAAATCATTCCGCCCGGCGCCCGCCCCATAGCGAAAAAAGCAGCTATCAACTGGCAACGTGGTCTGCTCCGGGTGGCCGCGTCCCTGACGCTGCTGATTGCAGGCATGGGTATCGGCACTTGGTATGCCCAATATAGCAGCGATGGTATGCAAATGGCAGACATATCCTCCGAATACGCCGAATTGGAACAGTATTACCAGAGTGATATAGCCGTTAAACAACGAAAACTAGCTTCGTTATCAGGAAACAGACCCGCTGAAGTCGAAGTCGACCTCGCACAATTAGATCAAATGATGCAGGAACTTCGCCAGGAATTGGCCGATGTTCCCCCGGGCAACCGCGAACAGGTTGTCAGGGCCATGATTGAAAATTATAAAGCTAAAACAGCAATTTTAAAACGGGTACTGGAAGATCTGGATACCACCCGGCAGCAGCCCGATAACGAAAACAGCGATGCAGGACATGAAATTAAAAATCTCTAACGCCACTGTGCGTTCCATCCGGTTAATGGCTCTTTGGGGCCTGTTATTAACCCAAACGATAGCGGTATTTGCCAACGGCCCGGAGCAGGAGTTCTCCCGTTCGATTAACCGTGAATTTGGCACTTCCGCCAACGGCATGACAGCCATTTACAACAAATACGGTACGGTCAATGTCAAAACATGGGGTAATAATTCTGTTAAAATTGATATTACCATCATCGTCAACGCCAAAGATCAACGCGAAGCCGACAAGATGTTTGACCGTATCAAGGTGAATTTTGCCAATGCTTTGGGTTATGTCAAAGCGGAAACCATGATCGCATCAAAATCAGGCTGGTGGATCGAAGACAACACGTATGAAGATTTCAAAATCAATTACGATGTCTGGATGCCTTCCGGCAATCAACTCGATCTGAAAAATAAATACGGCAATGCTTACGTCGCCAATATGAGTGGCAAACTCACCGCCGAAATCAAATACGGCGACCTGCGCACCGAAACCATCAGCAATGACGCCGACCTGAATATAGCGCACGGCAAAGTACACCTGACCAAAGTCAACAACCTGTACGGCCAGCTCAGCTACGGCAAACTCAGCCTGGCAGACGCCCAGGATGTGCAGTTTGACAGCAAATATTCAGAAATCAACCTGGAACGGGCCGCCAATGTGCGCCTGACCTCCAAAAACGATGATTTGAGGTTCGGCAGCCTCGAAGATTTGCGCTTGCAGACAAAATATTCCACCCTGAAACTGCAAAAAGCCCGCGCAGCATTTTTCACAACCCAATATACCGATGTCCGCATTGTCAACGTCGGTGAAGCCATCGACGCCGATATGTGTTATGGCAGCCTGAAAATCGAATCTTTGGGCCGCAATTTCAACGGCGTTAATATTATCGGCAAATACACAGACGTGATTATTGCTGCCGAGCGGGGCGCTGCTTTCCGCTTTGATGCGCAAGGTAATTATACCGGTATGCGCACACCCACCGGCGCTACCATTCGCCGCCGCGACGACCAGGGTTCCCGCGAAACGGTGGAGGGATTTGTGGGCGATGCCAATGCGCGCGGCGTTGTGAAAGCAAGAATGAGCTACGGCGATTTTGTACTGAGATAAATAGTAACTGGACGTTGATAGGTTGAGCATGTTGATGGTTGAGTCTGGTTTTTGGGTAGCATAGCCCAAGAGTGGCAAACAAAGTTTGGGGTATGTGCTAAATTTGACAACTTTTTAAAAGTTGTCAAATTTTCACGTTGCGTTTGACAACAATAATTTGGCACGAAAAAACCGGTTTCTTTAATTGAGGCTTTTGAAACAAGCACTTGCAGCGCA
>JAYSZC010000448.1:0-4188 GCA_043738235.1 Lewinellaceae bacterium
CTCACTTCTCACCTCTCACTTCTAGTACACGAGTCCGATTTTTTCCCGTATTATCTCCAGCGTCTCCGCCAGGTCCAGGCTAAAATCCAGCGGTATCAAATCGCTTTCCAAGCGTTCTTCACGCAGGCATTCCATCACATGTTTTGCTTCAAAAGCATATCCCCAGCCCTCGTAAGGCATATCTATTTCCTGTTCAATTTCTTCGCGGCCATCATATTTGGAGACCCTGAGTTGCTGCGTATGGTGCCAGCGCGGATGCAAGTAAATGGTACCTTCCGTACCGTATAGCCAGGCTTCGACGGGCGTATTGGCCGCTACAGTCGAATGGCCCAGGGCCAATTTATCCTGCGGGTAGCGAAAGGTGAAAACGCAGGATTCATCCACGTCGGTTTGTGCAAAAGCAGCGGCGGCGAGGATATCTTCGGGCGCCGGTTTACCCAATACAAACAGGGAAAGCAATGCCGGGTAAATGCCAATGTCAAGCAAGGAGCCTCCTCCCAGGGCTTTGTCATAAATACGCGATTTCGGATCGAAAGGCAACTTAAAGCCAAAATCAGATTTGACGGTATGTACCTGGCCGATTGCGCCTTCCGACACCAATTGTAAGGCATGATCGACAGCCGGTATAAACCGCGTCCAGAGCGCCTCCATCAGAAAAACGCGGTTGCGCCGGGCAGCCCCCACCATGCGCCGCGCCTCGGCGCTGTTCATCGCAAAAGGTTTTTCACACAGCACCGAAATGCCGTTTTCGAGGCAAAGCAGGCTATTTTCGCAATGGAGTACATGCGGTGTTGCTACATACACTACATCCAGATCGGGGCATTGTACAATGTCTTCGTAACTGCCGAACGCATGGGTAGCACCGTACTCGGCAGCAAAAGACAGGGAGCGTTCCAGCGATGTGGAGGCCACCGCATGGAGTTTTGCATTAGGCAACAGGCGGAGGTCGTCGGCAAATTTGCGGGCAATTTTGCCCAGACCGATGATGCCCCAGCGCGTTATTTGATCGTCCATTTTTATAATGTTGAGAGGTTGAGATGGCCTGCGGCCATGTTGAGAGGTTGAGGGCCGTCAGGGCAAAATTTAAAATCGTACTGAACACAGTCTATATAATTAAGGTATATAATTTTGCCAGCAAAATAACCCAATTCGTATACAACACTACATTGAATCGCTCAAATTTCCTTCACAGCCCTCAACATTTCAACATGGCCGCAGGCCATCTCAACCCCTCAACAACCTTTACACTTTCATCGTTTTCCATTTCCCCTTCTTAAACATCCACATGGCCGCCACCGCCATACCCGATTCGGCAATGACGATGCTCCAGTAGACGCCCGTTTGTCCCCAGCCACAGTACAGTGCCAGCAATGCTGCTAACGGTGTTTCCACCAGCCAGAAAAAGATAAAATTCAGGATGGTCGGCGTTCGGGTATCGCCCGCTCCGTTGATCGCCTGCGACAATACCATGCCCCAGCCGTAAAAGACGTAACCGCCTGCCATGATCCGCAACGCCAGTGAACCGGCGTGTACGGCTTCGGGATCGGTGGTGAAAATACGAATCAGTGTCGGAGCAAAGATCAAATAAAACGCCCCGACAAAAGCCATAAAAATCATATTGAATACGCCTGCTCTCCAGGCCGATTGTTCAGCCCTGTCCGGTTGCCCGGCCCCCAGGTTTTGCCCTACCAGCGTGGCGGCGGCATTGGCCATACCCCAGGAAGGCAGAATGGCAAAAATCACCAGTCGGATGGCAATAGTATACCCGGCCGTTACTTCCTTGCTGATCTGCCCCAGGATGGAAATCATAAAAATCCAGCTCGCCGAAGCGATCAGGTATTGTCCTGTGCTGCCGGACGCGATTTTCAGCAGGCTGCCGATCACATCCCACTTGGGACGAAGCATGGCCCAGCGCAAGCGGATGATTCTGCCGACTTCAAACAAATGCCACAATTGATACACCACCCCTGTCGACCGGCCGATGGTGGTCGCAATACCCGAACCGAGTACGCCCATAGCCGGAACTGGCCCCCATCCGAAAATAAACAGGGGGCATAAAACGATGTTTACGATGTTGGCAAGCCACAAGGCGCGCATAGCAGTGGCGGCATCGCCGGCGCCCCGGAAAATGCCATTGAGCATCCAGAGCAGCAAAATAGGCAGGTTGGCCGTGAGCAGCAGTTGGGTAAACCGAAATCCCGTTTCAGAAACACTGGTATCATGGGCCATGATGCGGAGAATATCCTCCGCAAAAAAGTATCCCGGGACGGCGATTAGGATTGACACCGCTACGGCGATCAGAATCACCTGCGCCCCGGCTTTCGCCGCAGCTTGCTTGTCGCCTTCGCCGATGCGCCGCGCTACCATAGCCGTTGCGGCAGCGCTCAATCCGATGGCGATGGAATATACCAGCGTCAGCACCGATTCCGTTAATCCGACCGTAGCCACGGCTTCCACGCTGATTTTCGCCACAAAAAAAGCATCTACTATGGCAAAAAGCGATTCCATAGCCATTTCCAGGATCATAGGAATGGCCAGCAACACGATGGCGCGGTCCACGTTTCCGGTCGTAAAATCCTGCTCTTCCCCATTCACAGACTGTCGGAAAACGCGGCGGATGCGTTGAAAGAGGGTTTCTTTTTGGATAATGTAAGGCATGAGGAAAAGTTGTGGGAAATCTATGTGTCTATGTGGTAAAGAAAACGCAAAACAAATATTTCGCCTTTGAGGTTCCTAACCCCAACCTTCCCGGTGTATTTTTGTTTTCAGAAAAAAGTGAAAATGTTGGTTGCGCTGCGTTTGTAAAAAAAACGTCGATGTGTCGAACATCCAACGCCAAACAAATATGAATATTTCCGATCTCCTCCAGCGCGCTTTGCGCCACGAATGGCTAAGCCCCGAAGAAGGTGTTTTTCTTTTTGAAAATGCGGCTACGGCTGAACTCATGCACGTGGGCAACGCCATGCGATACCAGCATGTTCCGGGCAATACCGTCACCTGGATCATCGACCGCAACTCCAACACGACCAATGTGTGTATCGCCAATTGCAAGTTCTGCAATTTTTACCGGCGACCGGGACACGAGGAATCGTACATCACCACCATCGAAGAATACAAACAAAAAATTGAAGAGACCTTTCGTTTCGGCGGCGAACAATTGTTGCTACAGGGTGGCCACCACCCGGATTTGGGGCTGCAATTTTACGCCGATTTATTCCGCCAATTGAAAGATTTATATCCCAACCTGAAACTCCACGCATTAGGGCCGCCAGAAATCGCGCATATTTCCAAATTAGAAAACAGGAGCCACTACGACGTGCTGAAAACCCTGAAAGAAAGCGGACTGGATTCACTCCCTGGCGCCGGCGCCGAAATTCTCAGCGACCGGGTGCGCCGACTGATCTCCAAAGGCAAATGCGGCGGACAAGAATGGCTCGACGTGATGCGCGCTGCCCACCAGTTGCGGCTCACTACCTCCGCTACCATGATGTTCGGGCATATCGAAACCAACCTCGAACGGATGGAGCACTTCGCCGCCATCCGGCAGGTGCAATCCGAAAAACCGGCTGATGCCAAAGGATTTCTGGCTTTCATTCCCTGGCCTTTTCAGGACGAAGATACCATCCTGAAAAAAATCAAACGCGCCCGCAACGCCGTCACAGGCGACGAATATGTGCGCATGATCGCCATGAGCCGCATTATGCTCCCCAACATAGTGAATATCCAGGCTTCCTGGCTGACGGTCGGCAAACAGGTGGCGCAGGTGTGCCTGCACACAGGCGCCAATGATTTCGGCAGCATCATGATCGAGGAAAATGTGGTCTCAGCAGCCGGCGCGCGTTTCCGCTTCACTGCCGACGGGATTCAACAGGCCATCCGGGAGGCAGGTTTTGTGCCGCAGCTGCGAAATCAGCAGTATGCGTTTAGGGAATTGCCGGAAGGGATGATGCAGCAGGAGTTGAAGGCTGAGGGGATGATTGTGGATTGAGGGCCTGGTACCTTACGGTCCCAGTTGATGAAAAAATGAAAATTATGGAAAATTAAATTGACTTATGTTCAAAGGCACGGCGAATACTAAGCAAGAGCAGTACCACACTACTGGACATTTTTGAAAAGAGGCGGGAGAAGCCTGATTTTTGTGTTTTCTCACGACATAAGAATCTATGCTTCTCCCGCACTTACGCAAAT
>JAYSZC010000449.1:0-4186 GCA_043738235.1 Lewinellaceae bacterium
CCAAAATCCTTGTTATTCATTATCAAAATGAGTCAAAGGGGAATGAGTTCTTGACATCCATTATCAAAATAACCCAAAGGGGAAGTCACCCCCTCTCTGTTGGAGAGGAGGCCGGGGGGTGAGGCCTAATGAATCGGTATAGTCGCCGAGCACATCTGAATATTCAATACCTGGTGGTCGTATTGCCTCCATGGCTGCACATTTGCATTGATTTGGATAAGGTCTTTTATATCGGCAACGGTAAAAGATGCGTCTTTTTTCCCAATTCCTTTCATCACCGCCACCGTCCGGGTTACATACGGAGCAGCCATAGAAGTGCCCGACTGTTTCACCCAGCCCCTGGCGATCGGTTTGCCCAAAACAAGGGCGCCGGGAGGTGTAAGGTGCATCGGAAAAGTGCTGATCACGTCTTGTCCCACTGCGGTGACAGTCATCACCATAGGATCGGGCGACCAGTTGGAAAAATCGGCTAACGTATTGCTGGTTTCATCGACTACCGCCCCGACAGAGATCAGGTTGGGATGGTTAGCAAAACAGGCAGGCCAGAATCGCTTGCCGGTCGTACTCAGGTAAAGGCCCCTGTTTCCCATACCGGCAACGATCATAACGTTTTGGCTATGAGCCTCTTGTATGATTTTTTCCAGCATCAGAGGCACTTCGTCATCGTAAAAGCCCCAACTGACATTGATCACTTCGGCGCCTTGTTCGATGGCATAATAGAGTCCGCACATGGCGTGAAACAGGGAGCCGTCCTTTTTTGTCCCATCCGTAAACCGGGCATTGACAAACTCCAGTTGAACGCCTTCGCTCGCCCCGCTGCTTGGTTTTGTCAAGCCCACCGCGATACCGTTGATATGGGTACCGTGTCCGTTCATGTCCTCCGGTTCCGGGCCGCGCGCAGGGTCCATATCCAGGCCGAATACAGTAGCGAGCGCCGGGTGACAAGCCGCCGTCAGGCTCATCATCTTCCACGCAGTGCCTGCTTTTGTTTTCAGCGGATTATCAACGGCAACATCGACGCCGGAATCCACAATGGCTATTTTTACAGTTTCTTTCGAGCACTTATTTATGGGAGCAGGAACTACAATATCATCAGTAGCGCTACTGTCTATAAATGAAATCGTATCGACGGGCGATGCAAAGTCTTCAACGATAAAATTGAGCATCAGGCCTCCTACCCCACCGCCCGTGGGTGGCGGATCCTTGACCACACCGATCAGGTCGACACTTGCATTGCCTGCATATCGCCACAACTCGGGTCCGCGGGAACTGCAACGACACTCATTCACCTTCACAAAACACAAGTTGCGCAAGTGATCGCGGAGGTCTGCCGCATCGTCATGGCTTGCATCGAGTATAACCTCATTGCAACGGTAAGGCGCCCTTACTTCAACTTCCTTGAGTATCGGGCTTCCGGAAGTATCTGTCGCTATTTGTCCGTTGTTATTTATTTTGAACGTCATTCCATTCCCGATTTTGTACAACACGGTATCGCAGGGCCTCGGAACAGGCGTAGGAAGGAAGCAGCAGTTGCATTTGTTGGGACAGAAAAAATACAACACAACAAAGGTGAGGAGGCTAATCAAAACGACCGCCATCAAAATTCTTGTAATTCGTTTCATTTTTGCAATGTGTTTTGAGTGAACAACTGCATCTTAGGTGCAAGGAGCATGAAAAATTTAAGCTCCGAAAGGAACAAATTAAAAGAATCGGTTAATATACTGTTGGTCGAAATTATATTTCAGCAACCCTATCGCTTCACCTTCACCAACTTCATCACCCTGGCTTGATTTCCCCGTTTCAGCATCCCGAGATATATCCCAGCCGGCGCCTCGCTGCCCGACAGGCCGGTTCCATCCCATTCTACCCGGGTTTCACCGTTGATAATGCCCAGTTCAAACAGGCGCACCAATTGCCCTTTGAGGTCGTAAATTTCAAAGGAAACGCGGGCGTCGCTATCACCTATGTTTTTGATAAGCACCGTGGTGCGGTCGACAAAAGGATTGGGAAAAGCCGTGAGTATGGAATCGCGGGCGTTCAGGTCGTCCGTACTCGTATACTGCGATTCGTCTTCACAGTCTTCACAAATCCAGTGTATATTTTCGAGGCACAGGAAAGCCGTGTATCTTGACAACACGCGTTCCGCCAGGCTGTTAAAAATAATATTGCCGATGGCGGCATTGCCCTGCGCTTCCGTTTCCAGTGCCTGTACCAAACGTCCGTACCACATTTCGCGGATCAGCGTATCGGCGTTCAGAATGTCCGGGGCGGCTATATCTATGGAGGAAAACCAGGGTTGTTCGAGGTGAATACCATTGATTTCTACGGTAAAAGGAGGTGCGCCGACATATTTACCTACTTGTAAAACGGGGCGGTGCAGGTTGGTGAGACTCCCGCTGGTACCAACATGGAACCTGCCGTAACAAAAACCATTGTCGGTGGAAGGGTACATTTCAAACGCTTCGACATGGGTTCCCATATTGGTAAAACTGGATTCGAATGCCCGGGTCAGCGATTGCGTCAGAAAGGTTTTCACATAAAAACCGCCGCTTTGGGTAGCCAGGTTGCTCAGCAGGTAACTGTTGGCGTAATAATAAACGCCCGAGGCGAAAAAATTGGGTGTGTTTTTCTCATTGTAATCCAGCGCATTGATGGCAACAGGCGGATCCAGCACTTCCAGCACGTCATTGAGCAAAGCATTGGAAGCAGAAAGATTGGCATATTGGCTGGAATTGGAAACGAGCAGAATCTCGCCCCTGGGGCCGTTTTCCTGCACCCATTCAATGCCGGCGGACAGCAGGGGCTGCAGGTTGCTGTAATTGGTGAGCGGATTACCCAGCCCGGCGAAAACCTGTTGAATGGTATCCGGATGCGCCGGAATCCAATGGTCCGATTGTCTTTTGATCGTAAACGCTGAAAAAAACAGGTTGAAAGAATCTTTCGGCCCGAGGTTGTTCAGCAAAGCGCTTTTGGCAGCTGCGAGCAATAGTGTGGTGGCAGGCGCATTCGTACCTGTTTCATAGTCGAACAGCACCGCAATTTTGCGGCTATTTTCCACCGGGAAAAAGGTACTGGGCAAAACCGCCAGCTGGTAAAAGTTTTCGCCGCCTTCGCTGAACGTACTGAGGTAATAACCATCCAGGATCGGGGAAGCAAACTCCAGACGAATATCGTCGACAAACATATCCGGTGTAAGACTGGCACGAAAAAAACTGCCCCCTATCGAGTCGGTAATGGGTTCAAACTCAAATTCGGGGCGCGTAGCAATGGAAGGCTCCTGAAAACGCTGATCCGACCAGACCAGCAGGTTGAAATCCTGCACCGCATTTTTGGAAGTTTTTAACAGCGAAAAAGGCAGGGACAACTGCGTGCGATTGTTAAGAAAGGAAGCCGGTTGCAGCCAGGTGATCTTTACCTTTCGGGTGCTTTCGTTGGCCATCGGAAATACGCGGAGCTGGTATTGCGTAGCCGAATTCTTAAACAGGATGGATGGATCCTGGCGGCGATTGACGATACCTTCATAAATGGTGGAAGCCGTCCAGCGGTCAAAAATATGGGCTTTGACGATGTCGTTGCCCACCCACAACCAGGAGTCATGCATGATGGAACCTTCCGGCAACGTGAAATTGAGCACCACCTCCAGCGAATCGCCATTGTTACTGAAGGTCACGCCGCGGGACGAAAATGTCAGGTAAAGCCCGCATTCCATGTAAATTCCTTTGGGGCGAACGGATAAAGTGGCTTCTTCAATAGTTCCCTGACGAACGATCCAGTTTTGCCGTACATCGGAAACGGTCAATTGGGCGAAGGAATATGCACTTGTCAGCAGGAAAAGGCAGGTAAGTAAAAAAAGTCTCATGGTATTGGTACGTTTATGGTGAAAAAATCCGCTGTTGGGCAGCGGTTGTAATTTTGGAACGAAAGGCTGCGGGAAAGCGCTGTTGGAATAAAGGGCGTTATTTTGCTCATGGCAGACATTTTGAATTTTACTCATTTAAAGGCTGGCCAACGCTGTCTCCATGAGCGTGTCTCAAAAGGTTGATGAGGGTTGATAAAAAGGTTGATGAGGGTTGATAAAAAGGTTGATGAGGGTTGATAAAAAGGTTGATGAGGGTTGATAAAAAGGTGGATAAAGTTGATATTGGCCACTCATTGAAGTGATTAAACTCAATATGAGTGGCCAATA
>JAYSZC010000450.1:0-4181 GCA_043738235.1 Lewinellaceae bacterium
CTCTCTTCTTTACCTTTTGCCCCTTGCTTTTTGCCCTTTGCCTTTTATTTTAGTTTATGATAGCTCAGACCTTCCTCGTGGTGAGCGCCGATCAGCTCGATGATAAACTCCAGGGTCTGGTCATTGTGCTGAAAATCTGCGTCGCCTAATTCAAGGATGACCACGGGCGTTTCTTTTTCAGTTTTCAGGTAGTCGAAATAGGCATTCTGGATTTCCTCCAGGTAGGCCCCTGAAATATTACGCTCAATTTCCCTTCCGCGTTGCCGTATCTGCCGCAACAACACATCTACCGGGCGGTGCAGGTACAACAGCAATTCCGGTTTGGGGAAAGTGGCATTCAAGACTCCGAACAGGCGTTGAAACAACCTGAATTCCTCTTCGCTGAGGTTGTTTTTGGCAAAAAGCAGGGTTTTTACAAAAAAATAGTCGGCTACAGTAAAAGGGGTAAACAGGTCGGGGCTGCCGAAATGTTCGAGCAATTGTTTGTGCCGCTCGGTCATAAAAAAGAGTTCGACCGGGAAGGCATAACGTTCCGGCTGCTCGTAAAACGGCGGCAAAAAAGGATTGTCCGTAAATTGTTCGAGTACCAGGGAACACCCGAAACGCTCCGCCAGCCGGTGGCAAAGGGTGGTTTTGCCGACACCGATATTTCCTTCGATGGCAATAAACTGGTAAGGCAAACGCTTGTCCGATGGTGAATTTGACACGGGGAATTTTTTTAAAAGGCAAAAGGCAAAGGGCAAAAAGCAAGGGGCAAAAAGTAAAGGGAAAAGAAGAAATCGCGTATTTTGCTTTTTGTATTTTGCCTTTTGCCCCTTGCTTTTTGCCTTTTTACTTAATGTCCAGCATCACCACCTCGGAAGGGTCTTCGCAGGCCATGAATAATTCGTCGATTTGTTGTTTGAGGATCGGATGTTCGTATTCCGGCGCCAGTTCCATCAGGGGCACCAGGACAAAAGCGCGTTTGTGCAATTCCGGGTGTGGAATTTCCAGCCCTTTGTCGCGGATGATACGTTTGCCGTACAAGAGGATATCTATATCGATCTGTCTTGGGCCCCATTTGTCACTTTCTTTGCGGGCGCGACCCATTTCCCGTTCTATCTGGGTAATTTCTTTGAGAATATCGCGTGGGTCGAGCGTTGTATTGACCATCACGACCTGATTCAGGAAAGAATCCTGCTCGGTATTACCCCAGGGCTGCGTGTCGTACAGGTGGCTTTTTTTGGCAATATTTCCGATATTTTTTGTAATCAAATCAGAAGCCATCCGGATATGGCCCATCCGGTCGCCCATATTGCTGCCTAAGCAGAGGTATACGTTGATGTATTTTTTTGGCGTAAAAGCTTGCATATCGGATAGTGATGGAAGGTGTACAGTACTTAGCGGCGGCAAAGGTAACAAAACCACAAACGGATTTTTTTTTGGAATACGCTACCTTTGTGTGTCGTGTTTGGTTTATAGTGTTTCGTGTTTGGGGAGCTTCGCCTTTGGCAACAGTGGGTGGCTTTGTGCGGGATTGTTCAAAAATCGAGTGGCAGATATTAATAACCGCCGGCTTCAGCCGATGGATAGTCTAATGCTAAAAAGGGGTTTTTAACCCCATTGTAACGCTCGGGGGTATAATGCCGTTTTATGCCAAGGGCGAAGCACCCCAAACACGAAACACCATACACCGGCCAAAGGCGAAGCACCCCCAAACACCAAACACCACACACTAAACACACAGTAGATATGAAAAACCTTTTTTCCCTTTTTCTTTTATTGCAACTCTTCCTGGCTGTTTCCTGTAAAAATGTAGATCCGGCACTCGTGGCACAGATGGAAGAAAACATTGCGTCCATGCAGGCCCATACGGGTGATTATGATATGAATACGCAAGGCATTGTCAATTTTGCCCAACTGGTGGTCACCGCCCCCGAGGCCCTGAAAAACGATACGAGCAGCGGATACGCCGCACTACACGAAAAAGTGACGGCTGTCCGGACCAAACAGGAGGCCACCGTGGCAGAATTCAAACAAGTGCTGGGCGATTTGCAAACAACATCCGCAGAATACAGCGCTGGAAAAATTAGCACGGAACATGCTAGTGCCAAACGGGTGTTTTTGACCAGCAGATTGACCGCAATCCAGACATTACTGGACCGGGTAGCGCAATTAAATGACGAAGCACAGACGGAATATGGCAAGATGATGGCGGAATATCGGAGTAAAACGGAGTGAAAAAGCAAGAAAACGGTAAGTACGCCGGGAAAGTCTGCATTTTGACCACAGGCAGCGAAATCGTTGCAAATAGTATCCCGCATTTTATCTTTTTTTGCAGTGCAGTTCGTTGTTTTAATGGACGCACCAATCTATCGAATCAGCTACCTGCGTTGTACATGAAACTACTGCTACCCATCTTCTTGCTTTTTACGGTATCTTTTCTTTCCGCTCAAAATTATCTGATGAACAATACGTCCGTTGCGGATTGTAGCGGAACCTTTTATGATAGCGGCGGCAATGCGGGCAACTACGGAAACAACGAAACTTTTACCAAGACTTTTTGCTCCGACGGTACTTCCGGTACCCACATTCAATTGAATTTTTCGGGTATTGACCTAGCGCCCGGCGATGTCTTGTGTTTTTATGACGGCCCGAACACTGCCGCCAACCTGTTGTCCTGTTCGGATGATTATCCACCCGGTTCTCCCATTATCGTGCAGGCTACCGCAGCCAATTCCAGCGGATGCCTGACGGTTCAGTTTGAATCGGATGGCAATAGCGTGGCCTCCGGCTGGTCGGCTGTCATTGCCTGTGTCGCTTCCTGCCAGACGGTTTTAGCCAACCTGGTTGCCACCACCCCCGCAGCATTTCCTGCCGACACCGGCTGGATTGACGTGTGTCCGAATGAACGTATTTTTTTTAATGGAACCGGCTCTTACCCGCAAAATGGTTTCGCTTATCAGCAGTCCGATCTGACCACTACTTTTGAATGGAACTTCGGCGACGGCGGTATTTCTTACGGCCCCAACACCTCGCACCGCTTTGACGAACCGGGCGGTTACTATGTGCAGTTGTTTTTGGTGGATGCGCAGGGTTGCCGCAGTACCAACCTGATTAATCAGCGCATCCGGGTAGCGCCGCGCCCCGATTTTTCATGGCCGGGGGATGCAACGGAACAAATCTGCGCCGGAGACACCATACAATTAAGCGCAGCCATAGCCAATGCCGCTTCCGGGCAAAACCTGCTCGTTACCCCCACGCCTTCTTCTTTTTCGGTGGAAGGCAGCCGCTCCGACTCGCTGGCTTTGCCCGACGGAACCGGCATTCCGTATGAAACAACCATTTTTTTTACGGAATTTTCACCGGGTCAGGTACTGACCAATCAAGATGACCTGGAAAGTATCTGTGTCAATATGGAACATTCCTGGATGCGCGACATAGAAATCAGCCTGACCTGCCCCAACGGGCAGAGTATTGTACTGCATAATTTCGCCGGTCAAACCGGCGGACAGGTTTTTCTGGGAGAACCCAACGACGCGGATGGCTTTAATCCGATTCCCGGATTGGGATATGATTATTGCTGGATTCCGAATGCCCCCAATCCGACCTGGATTCAGTATGCCAACACATCGCTGGGCGGCGGCGGCACCTTGCCTCCGGGTGATTACAGCACTTTTGACCCCATTTCCGACCTGGTAGGGTGTCCGCTGAATGGCGAATGGACGATTACAGCAACAGACCTCTGGCCGATTGACAATGGTTTTATGTTTAACTGGAGTTTGAAATTCCAGGATGAACTGTACCCGAATATTGAATCATTTACCCCGGAAATCATCAACTGGAGCTGGAATAACCACCCTTCCATCTTTTTTTCCACGCCGGATTCCATTGCCGCAGCTCCTCAAAATGCAGGAACTGCCGGATATATTTTTACCGTACAGGATGAGTTTGGCTGTAGTTGGGATACGCTGGTGAATATATCTGTTTTGCCTTTCACCCACCCCGCCTGTTTTTCTTGCCAGACCTCCTACCTGTCTCTGCGCGATACGGCTGTTTGTGAAGGAGAGCCAGTGTCGCTCGACGCCAGTTCGCTCAACCCGGCCCAATTGGAAGTTCAGTTTGAATCTTATCCTGATTACGCATTGGGCAACGGCAACCATCCCAACAACAACCCATACGCAGCGCCCATTTCGATCAAC
>JAYSZC010000451.1:0-1723 GCA_043738235.1 Lewinellaceae bacterium
TCGAGTTTTTTATCCCGGGCATAAGCGGCCAGCAGTTCGATAGTGAGGGTGTGGTAATCTATGTATTCCAGTATTTCATCAATTTCTAAATCGGTGCTGCGCTTGCCATAAATGTTGCGATACAATCGGGCGGCCTGATTTGGAGAAAGCGTCCCAAGTTGAAAAGGTTCTGTGTTTTGAATGGCATTCCGGGAAGTCAGCAGGATACGCCATTCCTTTAATTGTGAGAGCGTTTCCAAATAATGGGCTGCCACATCCGGTGCATTATCAATGACTAAAAGATTACGGCCGGGAAGAAGAACTAAGCAATTGATGATCTTTTTAAAACGATCTATCGTTATGTCCTTGTCATCAAAAGTGACGGCGAGATTATCAAGTAATGCTTTGTTTTCCGTGAATGCCCGAAGAAAGTATTCTGCATTTTCTGTTTCGCGCGCCACGTCATTGGAATAAATCGCTGATGCCGATAACCACACAACACGAGCGTATTTATTGCCATATTGCTCGCAGTACATCTGTAAAAGGGTTGTTTTGCCTAAACCTCCCACAGCGTACACCGTGACGGATCTGCGAGATGGATGCAAGGTTCGATGCAATTTTTGTAGTTCGTCGGTGCGCGGGATTGCACCGGAGAGCAGGTTGCCTGGCGGGGAAGCGAGGTAGTGAATGGGTTTGGTTTTGTTGTTGCCTCTTTCATACAGTTGGTAAACAAAACCTACTAATGCACAGATGCCTGCGAATGAAAAAGCATAACCCTCCGCATTTTGAACTGTAATAAAGGGTACTGTTATCCAGTCTATCCAAGCCAAACCAAACGCGATAGTAAGCAGGAGCATAGTTAAGGTTCCCAAAAAAACAGTACGACTCATTGGCAGTTTATTTATGCGAATAATGGGTTGATAAAGAAAAAATTCATGTAGGCGCTCAAATTATCTCCCCCAGCCTTACTTCCAGTCCCGGCATCACCTCGCCACCCAAAAGCGCTTCTTCAAATGCAACCGTCTGAATATCACCGTTTTCCGAATACACATAAGTCCGCCGGTTTTGCGGATCGATGAGCCAGCCGAGCCGACAGCCGCAGTCGCGGTATTCGTCCATTTTTTCCCGCAGTTCCGTCAGGCTTTGGTCTTCCGAGCGGAGTTCCATGACAAAATCAGGGACGATCCGGGCAAATTTATTTTTTTCCTCAGGCGGCAGCGCTTCCCAGCGGTCGCGGCGAATCCAGGCACAATCGGGCGCACGTCCGGCGCCATTGGAGAGTGTGAAGCCGGTGGAAGAGTCGAAACAAAGGCCGAGTTTGCTGCGGCGGTTCCAGAGGCCGATTTCAGCACCGATTTCAGCGTTTCGGTTTCCGGTTACAGCACTTGTGGGTTGTTCAATAATCAGTTGGTCATCAGCAGTACGCTCGATTCGGAGTTCGTCGTTCGCCATGCAAAAGGCGTAGAATTCCTCACGGCTCATACCGGCGGCATTGATATGCAAGGGTTTTCCCTGTAGAAAATTTACTTTGAATGTATTGTTCGTCGTGTCCTGCGGCGCCAACTGTGCGGTCATACGCGTATTTTTTTTACAAAGATACCTTTTTGGAGGAATTATCACAATCAGGTATATTGAGTGGCGCCTCAAATGGTTGTCTCATAAGACCCGGCCCAAAAAGAGAGCAGAATTTTATTTTTTATCGAGTGCTAAACTTTCCAGGTTTTAAAAACCTGGAAAGTTTCTG
>JAYSZC010000452.1:0-4172 GCA_043738235.1 Lewinellaceae bacterium
ATCGCGCTTTCTACCCGAAGCCCGGTTGGTAATATGGTTTCAGGCAGGTCTTCTGGCTCGTTCCTGTTCAAAGCGCCTTCCCATTGTGTATGACACGCAACAGTGGCAAAATGCTCATCACATTTATTTTTAATATTTACACCTTTGTAAATCAGATACTCATGCTAAATATTTTGTGTAAATAATAAAAAAAAGAACTTACAGCAGCGGGGACTGCCCCGGAATTACACCGGGTTCCCTTTTAAGTCCAGGATCAACCGGACACCAAAAACTGTGTAAAAGTAATTGGTTCGGGCATCACCAACTATATTTGTCCGAAACTTATCCACCAAATCTCACAAATCTTATGCGTTACCTCACCACTTTATTGCTTTTATTCTGCCTTTGCATCAGCCCGGAAAGCGCCGGCGCTCAAACATATCAACCGAACTGGAACTCGCTGGATCAGCGCCCGACACCTGATTGGTGGCAGGATGGCAAATTTGGTATTTTTATTCACTGGGGTATGTATTCCGTTCCGGGTTACACCGCTAAAGGCAGCTATGCGGAGTGGTATCAGCATTCCCTGACAAACAATGCGCACAATGGCAAGGTGCAGGAATACCATCGGATCAACTTTGGCAATCGCACCTATTACGACCTCGCCGACGATTTTCATGCTGAATTATTCAATCCCGATGATTGGGCTAAACTGTTTGAAACGGCAGGCGCCAAATACGTCGTACTCACCTCCAAACACCACGACGGATTCTGCCTTTGGCCCAGCCAGGAAGCGGGTAAAACCTGGGGCTTCCCCTGGAGTTCCGACTTGCGCGGCCCGAAGCGCGATCTGGTAGGCGAACTGTTTACTTCCCTGGGCCGCACGAGTGTAAAACCCGGGCTGTATTACTCCCTGTACGAATGGTATAATCCGCTCTGGCAATTTGATCCTGCGCGGTACGCCGCCGACCATGCCATGCCGCAGTTGTACGACCTGGTTCAACGGTATCAGCCCTGGGTGGTTTGGGCAGACGGCGACTGGGATGCCACACCGGAAGTATGGCGCTCGCAACAGTTCCTGGCCTGGTTGTTCAATGAAAGTCCGGTACGCGACCGGGTTGTGGTGAACGACCGTTGGGGAAGTGGCGTGCGATTCAAACACGGCGGTGTGTATACGCCTGAATATCAACCGGATATGGACTTTGAAGACCATGCCTGGGAAGAAAGCCGCGGCATGGGATTGTCTTATGGTTATAACCGCGCGGAAGATGCGTGGGATTATAATTCCGCTCAATCTATGGTCTTGCACTTGGTAGACAAGGTCTCCCGCGGCGGCAATTTCCTGCTGGATATTGGCCCCGACGCACATGGACAAATTCCACCGATTATGCAGGATCGCCTGCTTGAAATTGGCAAATGGTTGAATATCAACGGTGAAGCCATTTACAACACACGTCGCTGGCGCACGGCTTACCAATGGAGTGAAGGCCGCCGCGACTGGAAAGCAAAGGAAGTGGACGGTTGGAAAACGGGCGGCGATGCCTTGTTGAAACTAACGGTCGACCCGGACAAAGGTTATGCGGTCAAGGAAGTCTTCTACACTTGGAACCCTAAAACTAAATCCGTTTACGCAATTTTCCCAAAATACCCGGATGACAGGAAATTAGTATTAAAAGGTTTCCAAGTGGGCGCAGGAGCAGATGTTACTTTCCTGGCGACAAAAGAAAAACTCCGCACGGAAAGCGCCAATGGCAACACCACTATTTTCCTGCCGGAATACAATCCCAACCGAATCAAATCCTCCCATGCGTTCGCTGTGAAAATTGCTAATTTCGGCGCCTTTGTGGACAAACCTGCTATCCGGATAGAGTACGATCCTTTTACGCTTCGCCCCACTGTTTATATTGAAAGCAAAACACCCGGCGCCGTCATTCGATACACGACGGATGGCTCCGAACCGAAAGATAATTCCCTGGTGTACGACGGTTCTTTTTCTCCGCCACGGGCAGTGCAAATACAGGCAAGGGCTTATAAACCCGGCATGATTGCCAGTAAATTATCGGAAGCGGAAGCCCTGACTTATACAATGAAACCGGCCCTTCAACTTTTCCGGGCGCCCGACCCGGGTCTGCGTCTGCAGGTGATGTCTGCTACCGGGAAATACAACGCAGAAAGTGTGGAAGCAGGAATGGTATTGCGCAGTGCCGATGTGCGGGAAATCGTTGCCGAACCTGCCTGTCAATCCGCAGCCTGCGGCATGATCTGGAAAGGATATATCAATGCGCCGCAAACAGGCGGATACCAGTTCTGGACGGAGTCGAACGACGGTAGTATTTTGTACATCGACAGTGAAATTGTGGTAGACAACGATGGCGATCACGGCATGACAGAGCAATCAGGCCGTGTATACCTCCAAAAAGGGTTTCATACCTTTAAATTACTCTACTTCAACAGCGCCGGCGCGGGAGCACTTCGCACCTGGTATGCTTCTCCGGACGGTACCAAACAAGCGATTCCAGGCGTTTTGATGTCACATTGAACAGCCTGATGGAGCGCTTTTAGCGAATTTGATAGAAAAACTGCTGCCTTTTATCGAAAGGCAGCAGTTGCCATGCACGGCAATAATACCTTTGAATATCCAATCTGGACTTCACCAACAATCTGCCTCTCATTATGCGTCAATTTTTCCGCATCCTGTCTGAAGGTGCTGCTCAAGCCTGGCAGCAACTGATGGGGAATAAACTACGCTCCTTCCTCTCCCTTCTGGGCGTCACCATCGGCATTTTTTGTATTATCGGTGTAAAAAGTGCCGTGAACTCCCTGGAAGACAACATCCGCAACAGCATGTCGAAACTGGGGAACGATGTCATCTATATCGATAAATTCTCCTGGTCGGAGGACCCCGGCTCCAACTACTGGAAATGGATGCGCCGTCCCAATGCTTCTTACCAGGAATTTTTGTCCTTAAAAGAAAGGATGGAAACTGCTGAAAAGGTTGGTTTCTGGCAGTATGTAGGGTCTAAAACGTTGAAATGGAAGTCGTCGAGCATTGAAGATGCACCATTTCTGGGTATTACGGAAGACTGTTACGAACTGTTTCACCTTGAATTTCAAGAGGAAGGCCGTTATTTCTCGCCGGTTGAATACCAGAGTGGCGCAGACGTTTGTATCCTCGGCGGAGTGGTGGCCGAAGGGCTTTTCGGAGAAGGTATCAATCCTGTAGACCGCGACGTCAATATAGGCGGGCGTAAATTGCGCGTTATTGGCGCACTCAAAAAATCGGGTAAAGACCTGCTCAAACCCTTTAATTTCGATAACGTCGTTCTGGTAAGTTACAACCTGGCGCGGCGCGGCTTCGGCATACGTAGCGAAGGGCGCGGCGCCCAGACCAGCCTGATGGTAAAAGCGGCTCCGGGCGTTGATATTGAACTGGTAAAAGACGAAGCGATCAGCGTTTTACGCGGCCAACGGCGCCTCACACCGCTGGAAGAGAACAACTTCGCGCTCAATACTTTATCCGTGCTCAGCAAATTATTCGACGGCGTATTCGGCACACTCAACCTGGCGGGATTCGTCATCGGCATTTTTGCTCTGGTGGTAGGTATGTTCTCCGTTGCCAACATCATGTTCGTATCCGTTCGAGAAAGAACGAACCTCATCGGCATCAAAATGGCGCTCGGCGCCAAACGCTGGTTCATCCTGCTGGAAATTCTTTTTGAAGCCGTTGCGCTCTGCGTGGTAGGCGGATTGTTCGGTTTGCTGCTCATCTGGATTATTACCGAAGTCATCACCAGGGCGATCGATTTTGATATTCACCTGTCTATCGGTAATGTATTGGTTGGACTTATTACGTCCATTATCGTCGGCGTATTGTCAGGTCTGATACCTGCTTCACAGGCCAGCAGGATGGATCCGGTGGAAGCAATCAGAAAATGAGGTTTTGAGTGTTTGAGTGTTTTTTTGGTGTTTTAGGCTGGTAACTTTTGGCCACAGCCCCCGACGGCTACGCCCCCTCGTAGAGTGATGGGAACGATCGAACGGATGCGGCGGATTAAATCAGAAAAAAGTGGCTGTCAGGCCACAAAAAATCCGTTTTAATCCGCCGCATCCGTTCGATTCGTTCCCATCACTCTACGAGGGGGCGTAGCCGTCGGGGGCTGTGGCCAAAAGTTACCAGCCTAAAACACCAAAAA
>JAYSZC010000453.1:0-4172 GCA_043738235.1 Lewinellaceae bacterium
TGGTCTTTTACAACCCAAAAAGCACGTACCAAACTCAAAAATAGGTATGACGAGGTTTACAACATTAACCATTAAAACTAAATTGCCAAAGCACTAGTATAATCTTTTATATAACATATTTAATCCTACAAAATTAAAAATTTGTCTTTGTTTCTACTGGCGGCATGTTGAACTTTTGCTGTATGAAAAACTGCCCGGCGCACAGGTGCTTCTACCGACGCCTACGGGAATTGTACCTTTTCACCGACAAAAAAGACATTTGCACATGATGCGCCTTCGCTACTTCCTTGCTGTACTTACCGGTTTGCTGTTTTTTATCGCGCCTGCTGCCGCCCAGACGCTTACATTCGATGTAACCGACGTGCCCTGTCATAATGGTGCAGGCGGCTCCATCGATCTTTCCGTTGCAGGAGGAACGCCTCCATTGAGTTACTTGTGGTCCAATAACGCCAATACGGAAGACCTGGACAATTTGCCGGTGGGTACCTATAGCGTAACCGTAACGGACGGAACGGAAGCCAGCGTGACCGGCAGCGGCACGGTAAATGAACCTGCCGCACTGGAACTTGGTACCAGCGTAACGCGTACCCGGTGCCCTGGAGAACAGAACGGTTCCATTGCATTGTCCGTCAGCGGCGGTACTGCACCTTATGCCTATGTCTGGACGGGCGGGGTGCATACGCAAAACCTGAACGGTAGTAAGGCAGGCGCCTATTCGGTCACGGTCACGGATGCCAACGGTTGTACCGCCACAACTTCCGATATAATTCTCGATCCGCCGGTTTTGAGCGGGGGTAGCGGAGGGTGGAGTCATCCCTCCTGTAGCGGCCTGGCGGACGGTAATATCGACCTGAATAACGCCTCGGGAGGCACGCCACCCTATAATTATTACTGGTCTAACGGAGCAACCACCGCAAGTATAAGTAACCTGAATGCGGGTACCTATACCTTGACAGTTGTAGACGCAAATGGCTGTTCTTTTACCTCTGGCAGTTTTACCCTGCAAGTGACGGAAAACGTGCTCGTTATACCCACGGTAACCAATCCATCTTGCGGAAATGCAGACGGTGCGATAAGCGCCGTTGCCTTTGGCACTGCGCCGCCTTATCAATTCGTGTGGTCGAACGGGAGCACAGGCCCTCAAATCAGCAATCTTCCTACAGGTACATACACAGTAACAGCAACCGATGCAAACGGCTGCTTTGATGTTGCGACCCATTCCATCACACCTTTTACGGCCACTATTTCCGCACAACTCACGCAATGCGCCTACCAGTTAAATATCCAACCGAGCGGCGGAACATTTCCATACACCCGCCTATGGTCTAATGGTTCGACCGGTGCGCAACTAAGTAACGTGCCCGGCGGCTTATACGGGCTAACGGTTACCGATGCAACCGGCTGTACGGCTGTAACCTCGGTTGATCTGCCCGTACTGGTTCCCTTGGTTGTTGATATCACTACTGTCACGGACGTGTGCAGAGGTGGTCTCATCGCATCGGGCCTCAATTTCGAAGCGGTTGACTTTTTATGGTCGACCGGGTCGGTTGAAAACAAACTGTCTAACATTCCCGCAGGCGCCTATACCGTCACCCTTACTTCGCAGGAAGGTTGTACAGCCTTTGCCAGTATCGTTACCACGCAGGCGATGACCGAGGCGTATTTCTATTACCAGAATATGAACAATACCGTCGGGGATGTGAACTGTGCCGATCCGAATTCGGGTTTCATTGAATTGCATATTCTATCTCCGGCGCTGCCGCTTACCTATCTCTGGGCAAACGGCGCTACTACGCAGATTGTAACAGATTTATCAGCAGGCTTTTACAGGCCTACCGTCACAGATGCGAATGGTTGCACGATACAACTATTCGTGGCGGTTGATGCGCCCGCGCTCCCTGTTAGTGTAGTCAATAATATTACCCCGACCAATTGTTTCGGTTTCGGAGCGATCAATGTTTCTGTCAGCGGCGGGGCGCCGCCTTACACTTACGGGTGGTCGAATGGATTTACTGTGCAGGATATTACGGGACTGGGAGCCGGTGATTATTTTTTAACTGTGACAGGCAGCAACGGTTGCACTTCAACGGCAAGTGTTACCGTACCGCAGGGGCCGGTATTCTCTGCTTCTATAACCGAAATATCCAATGATTGCAACAGTGTCACCTTACAGCCGGCGGTTACCGGTGCGACCGGACCTTTCCAGTTTATATGGTCAGGGCCGAACGGATTCACGTCCAGCGCTCAGGTGATTACCGTCAATTTTACGGGTATTTACACCCTGACTGTTTCTTCTTCAGCAGGTTGTGAATTTGAAACCAGTTATTTTGTGGAAGTATACAGCAATGGTCCTTGCGGCAGTATAGCAGGGAGTGTGATTTATGACCTGGACAGCAATTGTGTCGCCAATCCGGGAGAGCCGGCGCTGTCAGGCTGGCTGATCCGCGCCGTGAATGCTACGGATACGATATATGGCGCTACCAATTTCCAGGGAAATTACTTCATTTATGCGCCTGTCGGAGATTACACCATGGAAGTGCTGCCTCCCAATGGCCTGTGGACAATCTGCCCGACCGGACCCGGAGTGAGCGTTACAGACGGCAATACGATTTCCGCAGGTAGTATTTTGGTAAAAGGTCTTTTCCCCTGCGCTGCGCTCAACGTCTCTATCGGAACATCCATACTCCGGCGTTGTTTCAATAACAACACTTACACGGTTCAATATTGCAACCAGGGCACGGAGATGGCAGTAGATGCGTATGTGTTGATCCAACTCGACCCGTTGCTCGTCCCGTCGGGTTCCTCCTTCTCCTACACTGATTTGGGTGACAACCTGTTGCGTTTTGATGTAGGTAACCTGGCAGTGGGCGCATGCGGTTTCTTTCACTTGTATGTGCATGTAAGCTGCGATGCAGCGCTGGGCCGGACACATTGCACGGAAGCCCGTATCTATCCCAACGGAAATTGTGTCCCACCCGATCAGAACTGGTCGGGCGCCAGCCTGCGGGTAACGAGTCAGTGCAATCAGGATTCCGTGCGTTTCAACATCAAAAATGTCGGCCAGGCCGATATGCAAAGCACATCCGACTACATTGTAGTGGAAGACGCCGTGATGCTCATGCAGGCGCCTTTTCAACTGGCTTCCGGCGATTCCACCATGGTGGCGGTGCCTGCCAACGGCAGCACCTGGCGCGTGGAAGTGGGGCAGGTGCCTTTCCACCCGGGCCTGTCGGCGCCTGCATTGTCGGTGGAAGGCTGTAGCAACACGTCTTCTTTTTCAACGGGTTTTGTCACACAATTTCCCAATGACGAAGCAGCCCCCTGGATCAATATCGACTGCACGCAAAACATCGGTTCATTCGACCCGAACGACAAACAGGGTTTCCCGGTCGGCTACGGCGAGCAGCATTACATTCGCCCCGGTACGGAACTGGAATACATGATCCGTTTCCAGAATACCGGCACAGACACAGCCTTTACCGTGCGTATAGCCGATACCTTGTCGCTATGGCTCGATCCGGCAACCATCCGCCCAGGCATAGGCAGCCACCCGTACGAGTTTAACCTGACAGGTCACGGCATCGCGGAGTTCTTATTTGAAAATATCCTGCTGCCCGACAGCAATGTGAACCAGGCCGGTTCCAACGGTTTTGTGAAATTCAGCATTTACCCGCGTGCCGATGCGCCGCTGGAAACCCTGATCGAGAACGATGCGGCCATCTATTTCGACTTCAATGAACCCGTGATTACGAACACTACCTACCACCGCCTGGGCGAAAACTTCATATTGGTGGGCGCCTGGCAGCCGCAACGCCCGGAATACCAGGTGTCAGTGTCGCCCAATCCGTTCAGCGGAACGGCGCAACTGGAAGTAAAAGGGCTGACTTCCACGCAACCGATTCATTTGCAAATCATTGATTTACAGGGAACAATCGTGCATGATGAAACCGCCGCAGGCCCGGTGCTGACGCTGAAAAAAGAAGGTTTGCCGTCGGGTATTTATTTGTTTAAACTGGATCAGAAAGGGGTGTTGATCGGTAGTGGGAAGTTGATGGTGCGGGATTGACGGTGTTTGAGGGGTTCGCCTAAAACAACCGCTGAGCCCCTTTGCCCATAGAAGATGCTGCCGTGCCATATTAAAAGCACAGGTCTTAACAGCAGTCGATGTAAGC
>JAYSZC010000454.1:0-4171 GCA_043738235.1 Lewinellaceae bacterium
TGTTCCGTGTACGGCGCAAAGGCCGGTACCAGTGCAATAACCGGTTCCAGTTTATGCCCGATGGCTACACCCGCGTAGGCGCCTTCGACGATGCTGATGAGGGTAATGCCAATTTGCATGGCGGAGAGGTAGTTGTCAATATGATCGAGCAGATCGACCGCTACGGCCGCATTGAGATTGCCTTTCAACTTTTCTCCTTCCAGACGCGAACGTTTAGCCGTCAGCAAGGCGATTTCTCCCAGTACGAGAAAACCATGCAGCACAATGAGTACGAGTACTATCAGTATTTCCATGAAAATGCAACTGCAACCGCTTTGCTTGGAATGGCGTGTGTACCCGTTGAATCAGCCTGTTGAGGCAGACTCTTGCGGTGCAGCAGGTATCGTTTATTGAAAATTAAAAAATGTACACACAAAATGCCTGAAAATCGACTGCAAAAGTATTGAAAACGAGCAGTTTTTTGATATCATTTTAGTGAAAACCCTGAATAAACTCTTAAAAGATGTTAAAATTAAAAAAAAGTTTTTGTCAGGGCAATAAATGTGATTACATTTGGCCTCGTCAAACAGACATTAGAACTTTTCTCACCAACCATATCGCTTATCGGATTCAACTTGTACACCAATTAAATTTCCTTCAATTTAAGGGGTTAAACAGCAAAACCTACTTTGCTCATGCAAGTTATGCCGATTCTCAGTGATCAAGAGTTGATCGCACGCTATACCAGCGGCGACGAACAGTCCTTCGAAGTGCTCCTTCAGCGCTATAAAGGCAAAATCTACACTTCTATTTATCTTTTTGTCAAGGACAGGGCTTTGGCTGAAGATATTTTCCAGGAAGTTTTCATCAAAATTATTGACACCCTCCGCAAAGGAAAGTACAACCACGAAGGTAAATTCGTGCAGTGGGCGATGCGCATTTCGTACAATATGTGCGTTGACTACCACCGCCGCAATAAGCGCCGTTCACATATCAGCCCGACGGAAGAATTCGATATTTTCGATGTGCTTCGCGTGGGCGACGATGCTGCCGATACGCTTATCATGCGCAGTGAAACCCACAACCGCATCCGGCGTTTAGTAGATTCATTGCCCGAAGAGCAGCGCGAGGTAGTTATTCTGCGCCATTATGCCGATATGAGTTTTAAAGAAATCGCATCGCTGACCCGCGTCAGTATCAACACCGCCCTGGGCCGTATGCGTTACGCCCTTATCAACATCCGCAAGATGATGTCTGAACGGGAAATCGTTCTGCAGTAAAAGGGTTTATAGGTTTATGAGTTGATAGGTTTATTGCGATTCCAAAAATAAACCTATCAACTCATAAACCTATAAACCCTTTTATTCATCTTCCTTTTCCAAGTCCTGAAAATAGCGCGCTGCCGCTATTTTCAGGACTTTTTCTTGTTGTATGGTACTCTGTGGGGGCATTTCCCTGACCTGCCGGTAATGCGGCCAGCCATCATCGTCCCGCCCGACAAATTCAAAATATTCTTCGCTTGCCAGCAGCCGGCACACGGCAATGTGCATCAGATCTTGTTTTTCTTCTTTGGAAAAACTGCGTTTCCAACGCCCCAATTCCTGAATCCCGATCAGAAACAATACCATATTCAGGTCGGGAAGTGTCTCCTGACGCATGGCCTCTTTCACCTTATGCTGCACGCGCAGCCATTCAAAATCTAATTCCCAGTCTTCCATGTTTTGTTATCGGTTATCGGTTATCAGTTATCGGGTTTCAGGCTGGAATTGTCCAGAAGGGCACATTTCTTCTCCCTTATTGTTATCGGTTATCTTGCTCGGTATAGGGGGAATGAAATGTAGCCTTCTGGACAATTCCAGCCTGAAACCCGATAACTGATAACTGATAACTACCCCTGAAGTTTGTTCCGCAAAAACCCCTCCACCACTGCCAATCCGATTTTCAGGTCCTTGTTGTTATTGACCACAATATCCGCGTCTTCTTTGTAGGGCTGTATAAACCGCTCGAAAGAGGGCAGCACATGGTGTTCATATTTGTACAACACGTCTTCGATGGGGTAGCCCCGCTCCACCTGGTCGCGGTGAATGCGGCGGATGACTTTCAGGTTTTCTTTTGCGTTGATGAAAATTTTCAGGTCGAGTAAGGGCGCAATTTTTTTGTAGTGAAATACAAACAGCCCTTCGATGACAATAATCGGGGCAGGCTCAAACACCAACAGCTTAGGTTCGGCATCGGGGTTGTTAAACGTATATTCCTTGATCGTTACCGTTTCGCCGCTGATCAGTCGCTGGAGGTCGTTGCGGAATTTTTTCCTATCGAATGACTCCGGCAGATCAAAGTTGTATTCGTCGTTGTCGTCCTTGTGTTGTTTGTCACGGGGCAGGTAATAGTCGTCCTGCGATACAATGCACAATTCCGACAGGGCAAATCGCTCGCGCAATCGCCGGATAAAAGTTGTTTTTCCGCTGCCGCTGCCGCCGCAGATACCCAGGACATAAGGTTGCATAAGGATGTAAGTGTGTGTTTTGGTATTTTAGGGTTTTGGTGTTTTAGGGGGCGCCCTGCTCTCGAGTTTTTATATCCAAAACATGAAAACACGAAAACACGAAAAGACACAAACACCAATAAAAGCCGGGCAAAATTATGCTTTCGCGCATGAAATTTTTGAGAACCGAACGCGAAGCGTACATTTCGCCGGTTAAAGAAACCTGATTTGCAGGTTTGAGATACTTTTTAGTTGAATATAAAGAATGCAAGACATTGATTGTCAGTTTTTTATATTAAATAATGAAGTGTTTTCAAGTCAGCAGGCGACCACAGGTATTTGCTCACTTTTTTTATTTTTCTGCTTCACATGGATCGACTGATCGGCATTCTTGGCATCATATTGATTTTAGGTACGGCTTATTTATTATCCAATAATCGCAAGGCGATTAATTACCGCACCGTTGGCATGGGATTACTCGTGCAGGCATTGCTGGCTGTGTTTATCCTGAAAACGCCGGTCGGGAAAGCCATTTTTGAATGGCTGGGTAGAGCTGTAACCAAAGTGCTGAGCTTCTCCGATGAAGGCGCAAGGTTTGTTTTTGGTATTCTGTCAGATCAAACAAAACTGGGTTCTTTTTTCGGCCCGGAAAACGGATTTATTTTCTTTTTCAAAATTATCCCGACCATCATCTTTGTGGCCTGCTTAGTCAATATTTTTTACCATATCGGGCTGATGCAATGGATAGTAGAAAAACTCGCCAAAGGACTTAACTACATTATGCGGGTGAGTGGCGCCGAGGCCCTGAGCAATATTTCGAGCGCTTTTGTGGGGCAGGTAGAAGCGCAAATTATGATCAAACCTTATCTGAAAGGTATGACCAAATCGGAGTTGATGGCATCCATGTCGGGCAGTTTTGCCTGTATCGCCGGCGGGGTGATGGCTACCTACATACTTTTTGGGGTCAAAGCGGAATACCTCATTGCAGCCAGTATCATGGCTGCGCCGGGCGCTTTGGCTATTGCAAAAATCATGTATCCTGAAACGGAAGAGTCGGAAACAGGCGGAAAGGTGACACTAAAAGTAGGCAAACAGCACTCCAATATTGTGGATGCTATTTCCGCCGGTTGTTCCGACGGCCTGAAAGTGGGCCTGAACGTACTGGCTATGCTGATCGGATTTTTAGCGCTCATTGCACTCATCAACTATATCCTCGGCGCTGCAGGCGGCCTGGCCGGATACCCCGAATTCGGGCTGAATACGATTCTGGGCGGCTTGTTTTCCGGTTTTGCCTGGGCTATGGGCGTTCCGTGGCACGAAGCGCCACAGGCAGGCGCGCTGATGGGTACGAAATTGGTAGCCAACGAGTTTGTCGCCTATCTGCAACTCAAACCCATCATCGAACAAGGCCTGTTGTCGGAAAAAACAATCGCCATCATCAGTTTTGCACTCTGCGGTTTTGCCAATTTCGGCTCGGTCGGTATCCAGATCGGCGGTATTTCCGCCCTCGAACCCAGCAGGCGGGAAGACTTGGCGAAACTCGGTTTCCGGGCCTTGATAGCAGGTACTTTGGCGAGCTACCTGTCGGCTACGCTGGCGGGAATACTTTATTAGGAATGAGGAGTGAGGGATGAGGAATGGCCGAGCGTGACTAACAGGGATGAGGAAAGAGGGAAGAGGAATGACCGAGTGTTATGTCGGACATCA
>JAYSZC010000455.1:0-1719 GCA_043738235.1 Lewinellaceae bacterium
CGTCAACGCTGTTTCCTATCTCTGGAATTTTGGCGATGGTAGCAACACCAGTACGGCGGTAAACCCAGGCCATACCTACGCTACCGACGGCGTGTACACCGTTATCCTGACGGCCACCAATGCCTGCGGAACCAGCACCAGCACGCGGATAGTAACTATTGTAACGCCCCCGACCGCGAATTTTTCGGCCAGTCAAACCACAGGTTGCGGCCCGCTGGCGGTATCATTCACCAACATGTCCAGCAGCAATGCCACGTCTTTGCAATGGGCATTTCCCGGCGGCAGCCCTTCCAGTTCCACTGCGGCCAATCCGGTAGTGACGTACACAACGCCGGGAACCTATTCCGTTACATTGAATGCTTTCAATGCGGCAGGCAACAATGCATTGCAGCAAACGAACATTGTCACTGTATTACCGCTGCCAACAGCCAGTTTTACTGCGATCGTTGACGGTACACACGTCACTTTTAATAAAAACTCAGAAAACAGCGAGTCCTTTTTCTGGAATTTTGGAGACCCTGACGGAGCGGGCAATAATACCAGCACCGAAGCCAATCCGACACATATCTATACCCACGATGGACAGTACACCGTTATACTCACGGTCAGTAATAATTGTGGCGCTACCGTTTTTAGTCAAATTATAACCATTTCGACGACGCCGAACGCTTTGTTTAGTGTAATCGAAGACGATGTGTGCGCGTCTGCTTCTATCCAGTTTCAGAATGCTTCCAGCGAAAACAGCAATTCATTTCTTTGGACATTTGAAGGCGGGCAACCGGCTACCTCCACAGTGCCCAATCCGGCTGTGGTGTGGAGCCAGCCAGGCATTTATACCATAACACTTACAGCTTCCAATACGGCGGGGACTCATACTTCGACCGAAACCGTGACCATTACCGGGCCTCCCGAAGCCGGATTCAGCAGCCTGACAGCGGGATTATCCGTGGTAACGAACAATACGACTACCGGTGCAACTTCGTACCATTGGAACTTTGGAGACCCTGCCTCCGGCACGGCAGATACCAGTACACTGATAGCGCCGGTGCACCCTTTCAACAGTGTCGGAACCTACCTCGTAACCCTTATCGCCGCGAATCTTTGTGGCGCCGATACCTTTTCCACCGAGGTGGTGATTGCGGGCGATGCGCCTCAATCGGCTTTCTCCACAGAGAACGATGCTCCTTTCTGCGCTCCGGTAGCCGTTCAGTATCAAGACCTGTCTGAAGGCGATCCCGACAGCTGGTTCTGGGAGTTTCCAGGTGGCGATCCCGCTACTTCTACGGAGCGAAATCCGGTCGTAATATATTCGCAGTCAGGCAGTTACAGTGCAACCCTTATAAGTGGCAATATTTACGGAACGAACACTGCCTCTGTAGAAAACGCTGTTTCGATCGGAAACGCGCCGACTTCTTTTTTTGAAGTAAGTGCCAATGGAAGTGAAGTTTTTCTGGATAACCTGTCAACGGATGCAGACACCTACTTCTGGTATCTGGGCGACGGCGACACCAGTACTTTGCAATATCCGGATCACATGTATGCGCAATCAGACACGTATGACATTGTGTTAATTGCCGCAAATGAATGCGGAGCGGACACTTTTGTGCTAACGGTATTTATGGCCATAACAGGAGCGCCCGAAGTGGCTGCCTGGAATGTGTTCCGGCTTTTCCCCAATCCGAACTTTGGACAGTTTACGCTCGAAATGAGCGGAACGCC
>JAYSZC010000456.1:0-4171 GCA_043738235.1 Lewinellaceae bacterium
GAGGGGCCGGGGAGTCCCCCTTAACATTCCCTGGTAGGAATGCCAGAGGTGAAGTCACCCCCTCTCTGTTGGAGAGGGGGCCGGGGGGTGAGGCCATAACCGCGATTTGGATTCACCGAACCACTTATTCCCATTAAAAATGTCCATTACCAATGTTTAATGTCCAATGAACTCACAATCGCTCAAAATCCTTAAACAATGAATAACGCACAGTTTCTACTTTGGTTCTGTATGTTTTCCAGGGCGTATCGAACAAGGTATTAACCTGTTCAATGAGCGCTTCCGCTTCGCGTTTGGCTTCCGTCACCGCGATTTGAGCCGTTGCATTGGGCGCGCCTTGTCCGCCATTGATATAACCCATCGCTTTTCTGAAACGAGCAGTTAGTACGTTCGGATTGCGCTGTATTCCTTTTACTTCTTTGTGCTGGAAGAATTTTTCTTTCAGGTTGTTGATCGAATCGCGCATGATTGCGCCCAGTTTAATCACCTCTTTTTTGGTGCTGTCCGGCACATTTACAAACTGCTCTTCGATCATTTTGATGGTTTTTTCGGCCTCTTTCAATCGGTCGTAAGCCTTTGTGGCGCGCTCTACGGTCTGGTACAAATCCCGCACCGCCGCATTGCGGGCGCTGCGGTCGGCAGCGGTAATATTCAGGCGCGGATCGTCCAGTACTTTTACTTTGACAGAGTCCGTGTAGTCCATATATTTCAGCTTCACCCAGTATTCGCCCGGCAACACCTGCGGGCCGGAACCCGGTTCGAGTTGATCCGCCGGCGGTTCGGTTTTGGATGGAAAACGCACGCCTTTCGTATCCATGCCCCAGGAAATGCGGGAGAAAGCAGTGTCCAACTCCGTTTTAAAGCGCCGGAGCGTGTCCCCGTTCATCGACAATACGGTCACGGTGGCCTTCTCTTTTTTCCCTGCGCCGGGGCCTTTGCCCTTTGCTTCTTCTTTGTCCTTCGCTTCTTCTTTGTCCTTCGCTTCTTCTTTCCCGTTTTCGTCTTTTTTCTGCTCCGCAGGTTTTTCCTTTTTCGTTAAGTTGGGTTTTACCCAGACAGGTATCTGCACGGAAGTACCCTTGTTTTCACCTTCATACGTGGCATCTACGGCAAAACGCGGGCCGTCGAAGGAACGGTATTCGGCCAGAATACCCGGTTGCGCTGCAAACAATTTTAAAGGCTGATCGAACATGGAAGCACCCGAACGCGCCAATGTCCGCAAAGGCTCCAGGTTGTCCACTATCCAGATGGCCCGGCCAAAAGTGCCGAGCACGAGGTCGCCGTCGCGCTGCTGGATTTTCATATCAAAAATGGGTACCGCGGGGAAAGATTCAGCGGGCCAGTGTACCCAGTTCTGGCCGTAGTTGACGGACACATACAAACCTTGTTCGGTTCCCAGAAAAAGCAGCTTAGGTTCTGTGGGATCCTGCACGACCGACAAACAATAATTTCCTTCCGCAGCGGGGAATTCCGGGTGTGCCAGATTTTTTGGAGAAACGATCCTTTTCCAGTTTTTACCAAAATCAGTCGTGTGGTACAGATAAGGCGCCCAGTCATTTTGGCGGTAATTATTCAACACCACAAAGGCTTCACCGGCGTTCACCGGCGAGGCTTCAATCGCCGGAATCCAGCCGTTTTTGGGTGCGTCGGGCAGTTTCTGACCAAAATTCTCCCAGTTTTTGCCGCCGTCGCGGGTCAGTTGCAGTTGGCCGTCGTCGGTGCCTGCCCAAACGACGCCTTGCTGCACCGGCGAAGGCGCAATGGCAATAATGGTGCAGTGGTTCTCTGCATTGGTCGCATCAAAGGTGAGTCCACCGGAGATATCCTGGTGCATTTTTGCGGTATCGTTGGTCGTCAGGTCCGGGCTGATGATCTGCCAGTTCTGGCCCAGATCGCTGGAATAATGGACAAACTGCGAACCGAAATAAATGCCGTGCGGGCGGAACGGATCCTGTGCCAGCGCAGTATTCCAGTTGAAGCGCAGGTAAGTTTTACCATCCGGGTGCAGCGGTTTGATGTAGCGGGTGTAGCCTGTTTTGCGATCCACGAGGCCCATTTCTCCGCCCTGCGACATGGCAAAAACATAACGCGGATCGTCTTTGCGGGGCATGGTTTCAAAACCGTCGCCAAAATAAACTTCCTGCCAGTCGGCATTGCGAATTCCGCCCGATTTCCATACTGCCGACGGCCCTACCCAGGAACCGTTGTCCTGCAAGCCGCCGTACACATTGTAGGGCCATTCATTGTCCGTTTCGACGTGGTAAAACTGTCCGACCGGGATATTTTCCGCATAACGCCAGGTTTTGCCGCCGTCGAGAGTGATATTGAGGCCGCCGTCGTTACCGTTGATGATGTATTTCGGGTTGTCCGGTGAAATCCAGAAAGCATGGTGATCGGGGTGGATCGTCCAGCCGGCCCAGGTTTCAAAGGTTTTGCCACCGTCTTCACTTTTGGAAATGTAAGTATAAATGGAGTACAACCGGTTTTCATTACCCGGATCCACATAAATCTCCGAATAGTAGAAAGGGCGGTCTCCCATGCCCTTATCCGCCATTTTGTGCCATTTTCGACCGCCGTCGGTGCTTTTGTACAGGGCATTTTCTTTGGCTTCCACCAGCGCATACACCACATCCGGGTTGCTGTGCGCTACTGCCAGGCCGATGCGGCCCAGTTCGCCTTCCGGCAAGCCGTCTTTATCGGTACGGCGCTCCCAGGTATCGCCGGCATCATAACTGACGTACAGGCTGGAACCTTTGCCGCCCGATTTGAAAAACCAGGGCCAGCGCCTGTACTCCCACATAGCGGCAAAAAGTTTGTTCGGGTTTTTCGGGTCGGCCACTAATTCGGCGCAACCCGTCAGGTCATTGACATACAAGGTCTTTTCCCAGGTTTTACCGCCATCTGTGCTTTTAAAAACACCCCGCTCTTCATTGGGGCCGTACGCGGAACCCAGCGAAGCCGCAAAAATAACTTCGGGATTATCGCGGTGCAGCAACACGCGGTGGATGGTGCGCGTTTTTTCCAAACCCATGCACACCCAATCTTTACCGCCGTTGATGGTTCTGAAAATACCTGTGCCGAAATTTTGTGAATTACGGGGATTGCCTTCTCCTGTGCCCACCCAGATTTCGTCGGGATTTCGGGGGCTAATAGCCACAGAACCAATCCCTTGTGTAGGCGCTTTGTCAAAAATCGGCTCCCAGGCAGTGCCGCCGCTGCTGCTGCGCCACAACCCGCCGGATGCAGCGCCGGCATAAATAACTTCCGGGCGCACAGGATCGACCGCAATCGCCGTGATCCGACCGGACATCGCGCCCGGCCCGATATTTCGTACATGCATCGTTTTCAGGTGTTCCGAACTAAATGCAGGTTTGTTTTGCGCTTGCACGCTGCCTGACAGGCAACTCAATATCAACAGGACAAATACCTGAAAAGGAGTGAATGAAGCAATTGCAATACGATTGGAAGGGGAGAAATCTGTGTCGGATTGGTAAGATTGTTTCATGTCATTGTGTTATTTACAAGTTGATAAAGGTTGATAAGGGTTGATGAAGGTTGATATACATCCGCTCGAAAATGAAGCAATTTTACTTTTTCCGAGCCGATGTATATCAACCTTCATCAACCCTTATAAACCCTCATCAACTCATAAGCGGAATTTCGGCCCAAAGTTAATTGAATTTCTAAAACGGCAGGTGCACTATAGAAGTGCCCGAAAGATTCAATTTTTTTTCAAACCCCGGATCACCACCTTGCCGGTTCCTTTGGAATCGCAGGGATAGAGAAACTCTTTTTCCAGGGCTGTTAGATCATTCAACGTTGTATAAAACGCATCCAGATAAGTCAGGGTGCTTTTAACATACTTTTCATCCAGCAGCTGACATCCGCTGTAAACGCCATACATGTCGTTTTTCAGGAGATTGTACCTGGCAACAATTCTTTCATACGACTTCATATTTTGAATACAATAACCCCGGTAGCGGCGTTGCCGTATCGACCGCATTTGCAGTTCCTCCGCAGGTCGGGCATAAGGCGCATCGACGATGCCGGCGTGATCAAAATCATAAGGCACTGCAAAGGGCGTCGCCGTGGAATCCACGGCGATTAGTTTGATATTTTGCAGGTATTGCTCCGTCCAATCCGTATTGCCGATCAGGTATTCAAAAGTCGC
>JAYSZC010000457.1:0-4169 GCA_043738235.1 Lewinellaceae bacterium
ATTTAGCCCGTTCCAAGCGCCTTAAAAGGCGCTATCCCGACGGCCTGAAGGCCGTGCTACCGTCGAATCCGCTCCAGTTTGCAGAAATGACAAAAATTCGGGATGACTCATGTTTGAGGTCGGAATACATGCTACAAATATGACCGCCCCGTTGGGGCCGGCATTTGAAAACGCCCATTCAAATCCCCACCCTTTTCCCTTCCCGTACCGAGCGGTGGATCGCTTCCACTACTTTAATATCCATCATTCCCTCCAGGCCCGGTACCAGCACGTTTTTATTGTGCATAATGGCCAGCGCATCGTCGTCCATTTGCCGGGCCTGCTGGTTATTGACCTTCAAATTGAGTTTTTGGCCATCGCTGGTAATGCCGTCGATGCCGGAATAGGACTGAAACGGCGCTAATTTGTACCAGCCATTGGCGCAATCTACCTGCAGGTTGTTCATACCTTTCCCGAAACTGGTTTCACAAACGGCCTGAATACCGTTCGGGAATTCCAGTTCAAATTGCATGGTTTCGTCCACTTCCGTATAAATCTCGGGGCGGTCTGTAGATTGTTTGGCGAGTACGCTGATCGGCTCCAAACCAGTCACATAACGCGTCGCATTGATGCAATACACCCCCATATCATACGTAGCGCCGCCGCCCATACTTTTTTGCTGTTTCCAGTGGTTTGTGCGGCCGTCGCGGTAACCCGCCGAAGCCGCTACTTTTTGAATAGAGCCGTACGGTTTGTTTTTGCCAAATCCGATGATGGTTTGTGTATTCGGCTCGTGCTGCATGCGGTATCCGATGCTGAGTTTTACTTTGTTTTGTTCGCAGGCCGTTATCATTTGTTGGCATTCCACGGCAGTCATAGCCATCGGTTTTTCACACCAGACATGTTTGCCCGCCCTGGCTGCTTTTATGACATATTCGGCGTGCATCGAAGGAGGCAGTACGATGTAAATAACATCAATATCCGGGTTGTTGGCGATCGTGTCAAAGTTCTGGTAGTTGTACACGTTCTTTTCAGGAATCTTGTGCTGTTGCATCCATCGTTCGGCTTTTTCAGGCGTACCCGTTACAATGCCGGCCAGGTAGCAATGTTCCGTTAACTGGAGTGCCGGCGCCAGCAAATCCGTGCTGTAATAGCCCAGTCCAACCAGCGCAACGCCTAATTTGGTTTTGGAGCGGGGTATGAGGCAGCCATGTACGAACGAACTGTTCAGCGTTGAAAAACCAACTGCCCCGATCAGGGAGTCGTGTAGAAATTTCCTTCTGTTCATGTCAAATTATTTAAGCAAGCATATAATAGTATGCTAAGGTAATTAATAGATCAAATAACTCTTAGACCTCCATTTAAAAAATTTACTCGACAACTTGACAACCTTGCTTTAATTTTGTAGAAAAAAATAATGAAGACGTTCACCGTCGGCGATTTCAAGACTAACTTTTCACAAATACTGAAATGGGTACGCGCTGGAGAAGAAGTAGCCATTGCTTTTGGCAAGAAAAAAGAAATTGTTGCTTACATCGTACCGCGTTCCTCCCACCCCGGCAAAAAGCGCCCCCTTGGGCTATTGGTCGGAAAAGCAACTGCTGTGTTCCACGAAAATTTTAAGATCACGGAGGAAGAATTTATTGGCCTATGACGTATTTATTTGACACGCATACATTGATATGGTCGATCATGGAGTACGGATGAGCAAATCAAACAATATGAATCGGAAGGCATTTCTGTAATCTGGTAATGCAAGTCATCTCCGAATTATAACTTATTCCACCGCCAGCGTCAGATCATTCGTCGAACCCACCCGAACAATCTTGTAATTTTTGCCGTACACAGGCGAATAGGCGTCATCCCAAACCCAGGTTCCGGATGCCTGTTCCCAGATGGCAAGTGTATTGGCGGTGCTCAAAACCGGAACCGATAGGCTTTCTCCCGGTTTCAGGGTGTGGTAAATATCGGCTACATAGAACGAAATATTGGAAGTATAACCTGCAGCGGCATGGCGGACGCGCACCCGCCGTGTGGAATACATCAGGCCGATAAATGACTTGTCGGTCGCCGATAACTGCGTGTTCCAGCCGATGGAATAGCCGTTGGTGGTCAGGGTAGCTGACACGGGGTACTCCATAATGGAAGCAGCATCGAAATGGGTATATTGGGTGGATTCGGCGGGGTTTTTATTCAGCACCTGCTGATCCACTTCCGTGCGGGTCCAGTCTTGCTGCGCATAATACGTATACACGGCGCTGGCATTCCAGGGAATGCTTGCAAGCGGCTGCTGGTGCTCGTGCCGCATACCCAGTACGTGGCCAAATTCGTGCAGCGCTACGCGGCGCACTTCTGTGCCGGAAGTCTGGTCAGTCAATTCCAGGTTCATGGTTTCTTCGCAGGCGTCGATGCTGCGGTTATCCGTTCCGATATACGACCAGTGGCCTTCTTCGCCGAATAATATCCGCACATCGGAGGCGCCGGAACTCACCTTGCTGAAATGAACATCCGCGTAATTTTCCCATTCTTCGGCACAGGCAAACACCTTTTGCTGCAAAGCCGCGCTGCCATTCAAAAACCGCACCCGAATCACCGAGCCGGGCGCCCAGAATCGGCCTTTCAGGCCCGAAGCGCGTTCCGTTGCACCCTCGCCGCCTTCCAAAGGTTCTTTTGTCAGGCAGGTATTGGCCTTCAAATCGGCGATTTCAGCAGGCGTAAAATATTGCAGCAACTGCGCGTTCCGATCCTGATGAGCGGCGCTCATTTCAGCCAGATGAGAGGTCAGAGAAGGGCAGTCGTCTTTGGCGACTTCCGCTTCAGCGCTGTCGGATGCAAAAAACGCCTTGTCGCAGGCAGAAAAGATCAGCAGGCAAGAGGCGGTCAGCAGGAATAAGGCAGGAAAACGCGGCGTTATCATGATTTTTTCGTTGAGAGGTGGAGCAAACGAAGGAAAAGAACTGAACGAGCACATGCGTTGCTTTCCTGTAAAAAAGAACCATTTTGGGATTTATTTAAGAATTACTGTAATCTGGTAATGATGACCGAATAAGCTCACTCCCAACAATAACCCAAACAACCTACCTTTGCGATGCAGGCGCAAACCAGCCTGTCCATTCGTGCTCTAACCATGAAAGTTGTGATCCCTGTTGCCGGCGCAGGCATGCGCCTCCGCCCCCACACATACACCCAGCCCAAGCCGTTGATGCCTGTGGCCGGCAAACCGATTATCCGTTTTACTGTCGATAAGCTGATCGAGGTCGGACTGACCGATTTTGTGTTTGTGATCGGCTACCTCGGCGAAAAAATCCGCGATTATATCGAGGTGACATACCCCAATTTGCAAACCGAATTTGTATACCAGGAAGACCGCGCCGGTTCGGCCCACGCCATTATCACCGCCCGCGAAGCCATCGAGGACGAGGAAGAGATCATCATCGCGTTCGGCGACACGATTTTTGACGTAGACCTGCGGCAGTTTCTCGATTGTCCGCACTCCTGTCTGGGTGTTAAAAAAGTCATGGATCCGCGCGAATTCGGGGTAGCAGAACTTGATTCCAATGAAATGGTGACGCGCATGGTCGAAAAACCGCGCATTCCGAAGTCGAACATGGCCATTGTCGGGCTGTACAAGGTCAAACAGGTGCCCGCGTTGCTCAAAGCCATAGACTACCTCATTCAGAACGACATGCGTACAGTGGGCGAATACCAGCTGACCGATGCCCTGCAACGCCTGATTGAACAGGACATTCCGTTCCAGTCGATCACCGTGCAAAACTGGTTCGACTGCGGTCGCAAGGAAGTGCTGCTGGAGACCAACGCCATGCTGCTGAGCCAACGCGGCTATGCCAGCGATATGTTTAACATCCCGGAGTTTGAAAACGTCATTTTTATCCACCCGGTGGCCATCGGCGCCAATTGCAATATTGCCAACAGCATCATCGGGCCGCACGTGTCTATCGGCGACAACGCCAATATCCAGCATTCCATCGTGAAAGACAGCATCATCGGCAATTTCACCTCGCTCGACGAAGTGGTGCTCAAACATTCCGTGATCGGCAGCGATACCAGCATCCGGGGCATCAATATGAGCCTGAACATTGGAGATAATACGGAGATTGATTTTCATTGAGTGGGATTAGTTTGATGGTTTGAGTGGTTTGATGGTTTGAGGTGGTAACTTAAAGATTGAG